>JAPLOW010000029.1:13975-27077 GCA_026400555.1 Hyphomicrobiales bacterium | reverse complement strand
TTCGACCCCAATGGCCTGCTCGACGATCTGAGGAAGGCCTTCGCCGAGCGTGTTCTGAATGCCGAGATGGATCATCATCTGGCCGGTGACGAGGCCGGCAACAGCCGCAACGGCTATGGCCGCAAGATGGTGACGACCGAGGTCGTGCCGTTCTACGCCTTCCCGGCCGACGTGCCGCCGCATCCTCTACACCACGAATGCCATTGAGGGCTGAACGCCAAGCTGCGCCGGGCCTTGCGCGCACGAGGCCACTTCCCGACCGGCAAGGCCGCGATGAAGCTCCTCTTCCTGGTCTTGAACCGCTCCGAAAAGGAGTGGACGATGGGGCCGCGTGAATGGGTCATGGCAAAGGCCCAATTCGCCGTCATCTTCGGCGAGCACTTCACAAGGGCCATGGCGGCCTGATGTTCAACCCGCCGCCCAAACACGGAATTCCTGACAGTCCCCTGCGCGGTTCCTGGTGGTTTGGGAACCTCGTCTTGCCAGGAGTTGTGCGATCAACCAAGACCCTGCTTGGGGTCTCTCTTCAGCCCGCCCTCGTAACCAGGTTTTCCAGGCGGTCGCCGAAACGGCCGGCGGCGCTGTTCAGCGGCCAGCCAAGACGCTGCGCGACCTGGCGGGAGGCCAGCATAACGGCACGCGCATCCAGCCCGCAGTCGACCCCGCAGTCAGCAAACAGGCGAACGAGATCCTCGGTCGGATAATTGCCAGTCGCGCTCGGCGTGGCGACGCCACCTCCGATGCCGCAGATCGCCGTCTCGAACCAATCAACTCCCGCTTCAAGAGCGCACAGGATGTTGGCGGGCGCCATGCCGGCGAGATCATGAACGTGAAAACCGAGATCGAGGCCGGGCCAACGGTCACGGATACGCCCGAAGCGCTCGCCAACCTCACGCGGGTGCTCGAGCCCGAGGCTACCGGCCAGATAGAGGGAGCGCACCCCGGCACTCCACGCGCGGTCCACGAGTTGGAGAACCCGTTCTTCGGGAATGGCCCCCTCATAAGGACAGAAAAACGCCATGCCGATCGCGAGAACGAACTGCCGTCCGGCGGCCTCCACGACGCGATGACTGGCAAGCGCCTGGTCGAAGGCAGCCTGCAGCGTCATGTTCTGGTTGCGACCCGTATAGGATTCGCTCGCTGTGACGAGACCCACGATTTCGTCACAGCCTGCGGCCAGAGCTCGCCCGGCACCCCGCACATTCGGAGCAAGGCCACGATAGAGCGTTCCGGGCCGGCGCCGGATGCGGGCCATCACCTCATCGGCATCGGCGAGATTGGGGATCGCACGGGGCGACACGAAACCGGTCACCTCGATCGTGTGAAAGCCCAGATCGGAAAGCGTGTCGATCAGCCAGACCTTGTCGTCTGTCGAAAGCATGCGCGGCAAGCTCTGGAGACCGTCGCGGGGCGCGACCTCGACGATGCGCGAGCGTGCCGGGAATCTCATGACCAGTCCCCGCCGAGGCCGGCTGCGCGCAGTTCGTCTTCACTGAATCCGAGTTCGCCGATGAGCACCTCGCGCGTATGCTCGCCGACGCTCGCGCCGGTATGCCGAACGGCCTGCGGCGTGCGTGACATGCGACCGGCCGGGGCCTGCATCCGCATCGGACCGAGCACGGGATCATCGACTTCGATGACGTTACCGCGCGCCACGATATGGGTGTCCTGCAGGATATCGGCGACGGAATTCACCGGGGCCACGACAGCATCCGCCGCTTCCAGATGGGCGATCAGAGCCGCCCGATCGAAACCCAGCATGGCCGCCTGCAGCGCAGCATCGAGCGCCTCGACATTGGCTACCCGATCGCGGTTTGTCATGAAGCGCGGATCAGCTGGCAAATCGGGCAGATCCAAAGCTTCGCACAGGCGCTGAAAAGACCGGTCCGAGCTGGCCGACAAAGACACGTAGCCGCCATCGCGCGTTGCATAGACATTGCGGGGCGCCACCCATGGCAGCCGACTGCCGCTGCGCTCCTGGACACGGCCATGCTGGTCGTAGTCGACGACAAAGGGCCCGAGCATGGCGAACATTGTCTCGTAAAGGGCAAGATCCACCACCTGACCCTTGCCGCTGCGCCGCGCCTCGTGAACGGCGGCAAGCCCGAGCAGCGCTCCCATCAGGCCCGAACTTGAATCGGCAAGGCCAAAAGCCGGCAGCATGGGAGGCCGGTCGGGGTCTCCCGAGATATAGGCGGCGCCGGCATAGCCTTCCAATGCTGTGCCGAAGCCGGGCTTCTGGCTCGACGGGCCGCTCTGGCCGTATCCCGTGACGCGCAGCATGACGATGCGGGGATTGATCTCCCGAAGAGCATCGTAGCCCAGGCCCCATTTCTCCATCGTGCCGGGCCGGTAATTCTCGACGATGAGGTCGGCGTTCCTCACCAATCGGCGGGCGGTCTCCTGGCCGAGCGGCGTGCGCAGATCGGCGCAGACTGACCGCTTGTTGCGGTTGATCACCTTCGCATAAAGGCCCACGCCGTCGCGCGCACTGCCCCAGGCGCGCAACTCGTCTCCGGAGCCAGGGCGCTCCAGCTTGACGATCTCGGCGCCGAGATCGCCCAGATGCATCGAGATCGAAGGAGCGGCAAGGAAGTTCGAGGCGTCGATCACGCGCAGATCCGCAAGACACCCCGCCGGCAGCGCCGATGCTTTCATCTGTCCTGTCCTTCGGAAACGGTGACCTGCATGCTGGCGAGGCCTGGCGGCAAAGGGCGCCCAAGCGCGCGGAATCCCGTCGTCAAGATGATGCTGCGCACAAGCCGCTCGGCCTCGTCAGGCGTGCCCTTCGCCAGCACCTCAACGAAGCTGTCGTGATTGCTCAGAACCTGTTCCGGAGAGGTATCGTAGGCGGGATTGATGCGCTGCATGAACAGGCGCAACAGCACGTTGATGTTGCTCCAGGCCTTGAACAGCATCGGATTGCCGGCCGACGTCACGATCGTCTCGTGAAAAACCGTATCGAGTTGGCGCCACCGCGCTGATTTGCCGTTCTTGGCCTCGTTTTCCATACGCCGGGCGACTTTCGCAATGCGCGACAGCGCATCGCGGTCACGCCGGCCGGCTACGAGGCGCGCAGCCATGCTCTCGATGGTTGCGCGCATGACGATCATGTCGGCAATCTCGTCGGTGTCGAGCTTGCGGACATAGGCGCCCCGATCGTCGCGCAGCTCGAGCAGCCCGTCAGCGGTCAAAGTCTTGATCGCCTCGCGCAATGTCGCCCGGCTGACACCCAGGCGCTCCGACATCTGGACTTCGAGGATGCGATCTCCGGGCGTGAGTTCACCGGTGCGGATCGCGCGCGCCAGCGCGTCGGCAACGGCGGTGCTGAGCGACCTGCGCTCAACGCGTGCAAGCCCCTCTCCCGGCAGGGATGCGCGTTCGGTCTGCGTCATGATCCCTTACCTTCCATGCCGCGCCTCCTGCTGCGTCCCCTGCCATGCCTGCCGCCGATCAGCCGCGCGGCGCATGTCGCAAATGGTGATCGGTTTCCTGCTGGAAAGCGTGGCCGAGAGCAAGCAGTCCCGCCTCGCCCCACCATGGTCCCACGAGCTGCAGACCGAGCGGGAGACCATCTGCCGTGAAGCCGCAGGGAATCGAGAGGGCCGGCACCTCCGCGAAGGACCAGACGAAGGTGAAGCGCGTCAGGTCCTTTGTCGCCAGGATCATCTCCTTGCTCGCCTCGGCCAGCGGGGCGGGGCCAGGAACCGTCGGCGTCAGGATCACATCGACCCTGGAAAAGACATCGGCGAGGCAGCATGTCCAGCGCTCCTTGGCGCGCATCGCCCGCGCATAGTCGGGGCCGGTTGAGTTGTAGCCGATCATCATCCGCTCGCGGATGTCGGCGCCGAGGCCGGACGCCGGGTTCTCCAGGGAGGCACGATGGAAATCGGCCGCGTCCGCCAGCAGCATCGGCGTCATGAGTGTCTGGATCGACGCCGCATCGGGCAGGTCGATCGCGACAAGCTGTGCGCCCAGTGACTGGAACAGGGCCTGCGCCTCCTCGATGCGCAGCCCGAGATCAGCATGGATGTCGTCGTGGAAATAACTGCGCGGGATGCCGATGCGCAGGCCGCTCAGGCCCCTGCCCAGTGCGGCAAGAAAACTGTCGACAGGTCTGGGCATGGAAATGGGATAGACGGCTGCGACAGTCGCCACGTCGCGGGCAAGCGGACCGATCGTGTCGAAACGGGGGCTGACCGGCGTGGAGCCGGTATTGGGCACGCGCCCGACCGTGGGACGAAGCCCTGCCACTCCGTTAAGGGCTGCCGGAATACGGATCGAGCCGCCGGTATCGGAGCCCAGTGAGGCCTGACACATGCCAGCCGCGACGCTGGCGCCGGATCCACCGCTGGAGCCGCCGGGAATGCGGTCGGGATCCCAGGGATTGCGGCAGGAGCCGTGATGGGGATTCTGCGTGGTGCCGCCGAAGGCGAATTCGTGCAGGTTGACCTTGCCGATGATCGCGGCCCCGGCCGCGGAAAGCCGCGCGCTCACTGTGGCGTCCCGCTTGGGAAGCGTGTGGAAAGCCTTCGCCGATCCGCATGTCGTCGGTAGTCCGGCGACGTCGATATTGTCCTTGATCGAGACCACGCAGCCACCGACAGGGCCGAATGTCCTGCCAGCTGCCAGGGCCGCGTCAATGCGCGCTGCATCCCGCCGGGCTCTCTCGGGTGCCACCGTGATGAAGGCACGAAGCCGTGCGTTCTGCTGGTCGATCGCCGCCAGACAATCGTCGACGGTCTGCATGGTGGTTCCGGTCATCAATCTGTCTCCAGGCCGTCTGGGCACGAACGCCCGAGATAAAGGCCGATCAGCAGCATTTCACCGATGCGGCGGTTGAAGCGTTGCAGCGCCAACGCTGCTGTTTCGGACAGTCCTGTTGCCGCCGCATCGACGGCTGGCACGGTCAGCCGCGCATGGGCGGTGCGGAACCGTTCGTCTGCAAGCATGGCGGGCATGGTGGCCGCGATCGCCTTGAGCAGGTCGGGCAGGCAGGCAAGATGGACCCAAAGCGTCGGGCGGATGCCCGTATCGGCGCCAGGTCCTGCCTCCGCGAGGCGCTCGATGGCCGCCTGCAACACAGGCGGGAGGTTCGCAAAGCGTGGTAGCGGGGGCACATGGTCCGGAGCATGCGGCAACGATCCGCCCTCTCCAGGCTCAGGACAGCCGAGCAACAGGCGAACAGTCGCGAGATTGAGGCTGTTGCCGCGCTCGTACGAAACAAGGATCTTCTGGCCTGGGCTTGTCCAGTCGAGGGGCGCCGGTGCCGGCAATGGCGCGATCAGGGCATGGGAAGCGGCCTTGAGGACCGCACCGTGGCGCTCGATCAGGCCAATGTCGTCGCGCACCCGTTCCCAGCAGCCGTCGATCTCTCCAAGTGCCGCCAGATGCCGCCAGATCAGGTTGACGACGGGCATGCCAAGTTTCTGGCGAATATCGGCGTAGCAACGGGCCAGAGCACCAGTGGCCTCGGCTTCCGGGACTTCTGCAATCATCGATCAAACGCGATGGGCAGCGTCAGAAGCGGCGCATGCTGCTGGGCACCATAGACATCGGTGTCAAAGCGCGCGCCCGAGGGCTGGGGCCTGTAGATCGAGAATTTCACGGCCCGAGCCATCGGGTAATAGGCGAAGTCGATGATCTCATTGGCCGAGACGCCGTAGAGGCTGGCGACCGTCTGGCTGGTGAGCGATCCAGTCTGGCGCACCCGCTCCAGCATCCCGGCATCCTCGAAAATGATGTCGAACGTGACCATGAACGGGCCTGCATTCTTGCTGCGGATGACGCGGGCGAGGTCTGACAGTTTCATTGGATCTGCTCGGCCTTGAAGGGGAAAAGCTGGACCGGATCGTCGAGTTCGAGCAGGTGATAGATGCTGAATTCGTAGACCGGACCCGCCGGAAGGTCGGCCGGGGAAAAGGGAAAGGCAAGGTTCCCGGCCGTGGCAATGCGGCCCGGATAGGCCCAGTGCAGCGTCAGGCTGCGCGCCATGGCGCAGACCGTCTCGGCAAGCCCGGGGGTTGCAGCAACGGCATCAATGACGAGGCCGATCTCGTGGCCCGGCACCGGGGTCGGCTCGAACGGGCCCATGACACCGTCGCGCCCGTAGAAGCGGAAGCGCAGGTCGAAATGTTCGCGCGGGACACTCGGGCCCAGATTGGCGACGAGCCGCTCGGTGACGCCCTGCGCGATTGCATCGAGCTGCCCGATCATCAGCGGGTCACGGATGCCGGCAAGCGCAACATGCCGGTAGCCGACAAGGCGTGCGCCCTCGAGCTTGACAGTGTGGCGCGGCGCAGGGTGGAAGCGGCTGCCGCTGACACAGACCCGGTCGGAGCCGAGCTGATCGAAGCGCGTCTGCTTGAGGTCGACCGTGCCCCCGGGCCCAGGCAGCCAGACCGGGTTGCTCTTCTCGTAGAGTGTGTGGGCACCCACGGATTCGACCGTGCAGGCCTTGCGGGCATGGGGGGTCTCAACCACGAAATGATCGGCCGCAAGCCGGCCCATGAGCAGGTCCGAACCCTCGACAGGCACGGCGGCCTGTCCTCCACATTCGAGGATCTTGCCAAGATGGAAGGCAAGCCCGCGATCATGACCGAGCAGGACGGGCCAGGCCGCGACATTGGCGACGTCCCAGGCGCGGCCGCAGACGAGGATGTCGCACCCGTCGGCCAGAGCCGCCATCATGGGCTCTACGCCGATCTGGGCAACCACATGGGAGGCCGCGTTTATGTCGTCCTGGGTCAGCTCGGCCCGGGTTTCAAACTGCTTGATGCGGCCTTCGGCCAGGGCCTGCGTGAGAGCCTCTTTCGACAATTCGCTGTCGATCGTCCCGAGCCGAAGCGGGCCCAGCCCGCGTTCGGCCACCACGGATCGGACGATGCTGACAACGAATTCGAGTTGCGCCGCCGTCCCTGCGCCGCCTGACGAGCCGATCACCACCTTCGCCTTCTGGCGGCGGGCTGCCGGCAGCAACAGGTCAAGATCACGCCGGACCATGGTTTCGCTGACGAACGGGCGGCCGCTTCCCAGATAATAAGGGCCGGGGTCCGTCGAGCCCGCGTCTATGGCGACAAGACCAAAGCCCCGGCGCTCTGCTTCCTCCAGCGAGGCGAGCGGGAAACCGTAGCCCAGCATCCCGTGAGACAGGATTGTGACAGGTTCGGGAGCCGGACGGTCGGCTTGTTGATGCATCTTCTCTTCCTTCGAAAAGGCTCTCGACCTAGCCCGCTATCGGGCCAGCATGATCGACGGCAGCCAGAGCGTGGCAGCAGGAACGAGGATAACGATGACGAGCACGAGCATCAGCGGCAGATAGAACGGAACCGCCGCCCGGATGACGTCATGGAGCGGGACGGCCGCGATCTTGGCCGTCACGTAGAGGCTGAAGCCGACTGGAGGCGTAACCAGGCCGATCATCAGGTTCACAACCACCATCACGCCGAACTGGACCGCAGGAATATCGAGCGATGCCGCGAGGGGCGCCAGCAAGGGCACGAAGACAAGCATCGCCGCCGTTGAGTCCATAAACATGCCGACGATGAGCAGAACGACATTGATCATCAGGATCAGCGTCACCTTGCTCATGCCAGCGGTCGCTTCCACGAAGTCGCGTGCGACGCCCTCGTAAGTGATCATCCAGCCCAGCACCGCCGCGAAGCCGAGCAGGATCATGACCGTGGCGGTACCCTTCATCGACTGGACACAGCATTCGATGATCTTCGACAGGTCGAGCGTGCGATAGACGAAGACGCCGATCAGCGCGGCATAGCCCGCCGCGATTGCCCCCGCCTCCGTGGGGGTCATGATGCCAGTGAAGATGCCGCTCAGGATGATGACCGGCGTCAGCAGCGGCAGCATCGCCGCCCGGGTCGCTCGCAGCAGGTCAACGACCGAGAAGGGTTCGAGCGTCTCGGTGAGCTTCATCCGGCGTACGGCAAAAGCCGAGTAGCCCATCAGTGCGAGCGCCACCAGCACGCCGGGAATGACGCCGGCGAGGAACAATGCACCGACCGAGACGCCGGTGATCGCGCCATAGACAATCATCGGGATCGAGGGCGGGAAGATGGGACCAATGGTGGAGGCGGAGGCCGTGAGCGCGGCAGCGAAGGGAGCGCCATAGCCCTGCCGCACCATGGCCGGGATCATCACCTTGCCGACCGCTGCCGCATCGGCAAGGGCCGAGCCCGACATGCCTGCGAAAATCAGCGAGGTCGCGACGTTGGTATGGGCAAGACGCCCGCGAACACGCGACAGAAGAGCGCTGGCAAAATCGACAATCTTCTGGGTTGCCCCGCTGACGTTCATCAGGTCGCCGGCAAGCAGGTAGAGCGGGATTGCGAGCAGGATGCTCGAGTCAATGGCATTGGTGATGAGCGGAGCGATCGTGCTCGCCGGCAATTGCGCCGTATAGATGTAAAGCGCACCCACGCCGCCGATGGCGACAACCAGCGGAAAGCGCAGGAGCACCAGAACGATCAGGAGGGCGGAAGCCCAGCCGATGAGAACAAAACCCGGGCTCATCGGCTGGCTCCTGCTGGCGTGAAGCGACGCCGGAGCAGAACCAGCTGCTCGGCAAGGATCAGGCACTCGACCACGGCCATGGCGCCGATACCGGCCACAACCGCAAAGCGCATCACGCTGTAGGACAGCGGGATGGATGCGAAGGCCTGCATGGCGGTGCTGGCAATGGTCGGGTAGCCGCCGAGCGCGACATAACCGAACAGAAGGACAGCAACTGCCGTCCGCACGATGTCGAACAGGGTGGGACGGTTCTCGTCGCCCGCACCGAACATCTCGAGCCTGAAATGCTCGCGGCTGCACGAGGCGCTGATCGCACCAAGGGCGACGCCCCAGATCAAGACGATCCGGGTCGCTTCAGGGATCCAGACGATGTTGAGGCCGAGCGCGCGCCCGATCACGAGGCCCAGAAGGAGCGTCGTGATCAGGAACGCGGCAAGGCCCGCACCCAGGCCGAAGACATGGCCCAGCAACGCGCGCAGTCCGCGCAACCGCCTGACTGCGGCCGGTATTGCGTGCATTGTCACTGGCCGGCGCGAAGGATGGCGGCGTAGGTATCGGCTCCCAGATATTGCGGGCCGATGCGATCCAGGACAGGCTTTGCACGGGCACGGAAGGCTGCCACGTCAACCTCGTTGACCGCAGCATTCGCCTTCCTGATGGCTTCGATGTTGGATACCTGCTGGTCGGCGATAGCCTTGGTGGCAACCTCCTTACCCTCGGCAAAGCACTGGGTCATGATATCGCGTACGCTCGCCGGAAGGCCCTTCCACCAGCGGGCATTCACATAGATGAACTCGGGCGCCCGGACATGCTCCGTCAGGCTGACAAATTTCTGCACTTCCTGCAGCGAGAAGCCCACAATCGTTGGAAGCGGGTTCTCTTGTCCCTCAATCGTTCCGGACTGCAGGGCGGTGTAGACCTCGCCAAAATTCATCGCGATCGGCTCAGCGCCCAGCTCCTTGAAGGCGTTGAACAAGATCGGGATCTCCGGCACGCGCAGTTTCAGGCCCTTCAGGTCGTCCGGGACGCGGATCGCCCGCTTTGAGTTTGTCATCATGCGCGGCGCGCGTGGGTAGGCCATGAGGACGTTGACGTTTCGCGTGCGCTCCAGATCGGCGTTCCATGCCTCCGCCAGCGGGCTCGCAAGCACGCGCTCGACATGGGCGAAGTCATTAAAGAGCCACGGCGCGAAGAAGGAATTGTAGTTCGCGTTGATGCCGAAGCCGGAGGCATGAATATTGACCGTGCCGGCCGACAGCTGCTCGAACGTGGCGAGATCCTGCCCGAGTTGTCCCGACGGAAAGAAGTCGATGCGGATGGCACCATTGCTGCGCCGCGTTGCTTCCTTGATCACATGATCCATGCCCACGCCCAGAGGTTCGCGCGGCGACACGATCATGGTCATGCGAATACGGGTCGCTGGCACAGCGCTTGACTGCGCTCTGACGATAGCAGGGCTGGCAACAAATCCGGCCGAAACGGCAGCTCCTACAAGCAGTTGACGACGATCCATCAATCTTCCCTCACCTTGTTATAATGTCGACATTCGGACATGCTAAGGCTTCCGCCGGTGCTGTCAACGTGCCGAACGGCCATCGTGTGAAAACCGGGAGCTTTCCCTGAGCGCTCCGCGGCGATGCCCGGTTCGGCGATCTCGCGCCAGGCGACCATCGCCCCGGAGCGAAGCGTGCGATCGTCGGATGACGACATGGCGTGGCGGGGACAGGTGTCGAGGTTGGCGACCGGATCGGCTCTGTTGCATGAACTGGCTGAGCGCTGTCAGACAAACCAGAATAGTCTCGGAATGTGCCCCAACCCGTGGTGACGTTGAGGGACGTGGTGTCGCTCGACGGTAGCCATCGTTACGGCTGCGCGCCCTCAACAGCGCGGTAGCAGCCGGGATGATGGCGACGACTGACGCGCAGCCGGCGGCCAAGATCGTTGAGTTTGCGCTTTATGCCACATGCGGTGTGGGCTGGTCGCCAGGCGCGCGCAGCCTCATCATGAGTGTGATCGACAGGCGCAAGGACGCGCAACGACCGATTGCGCTTCAGCGCGAAGCGGATACGGCGGAGGCGCTGGACAGTGTATTGTTGAGCTGTTCGCCAAGATCGTCGATCTGATCGCGAAGCGCCTCCCGCGTGCGGCCGTCAACAAGTGAGACAGGCGCCGAAATAGCGATGCTTGCCGCGCGACCGACCGCTGCTGCGGTACCAGTCGCCACCATGCCGAGCTTTTCGCCAAACCCCGATTGAGAATCGGAAAGCGTCTGTCCGGCAGCCAATTGTCCGCCGATCATCCTCGCGACGAGCGGGCTGTTTGCGAACTTGCCATGGTTCATGCTGTCGACCCCAGTCTGATCGCTGAGATCAACAACACGGATGTTGGAGCGCTCAAGCTGAGAGCGCAACGGCTCCTGTTTGGGATCGATGGCCCCAAGCCGCACCGCGCCGCCCCAGACGCGCCTCGACACGGCTAGGGCCTTGTCGTCCTGCGACACGAAAAGCGTGAAGGGAGGACGCTTGTCACCGATCATTTCGATCTGCCGACGGAAAACGTCGATGTCAACATCAGGCGCCGCCAGCATGACGCTTTTAACCTTAGGCGAAATGCGGCCATTGCGGATTGCCATTTGCCGCAGTGCTTCAAGGGTCACCCAATTTCCCATGGAATGGGCGAGCACGGTGACTTCGCCGACGTGCGGGTCTTTCGCCAATGTCTGAATGACGCTTTCAAGCGCATCGCGCGAATAGTTCGAGCTTTCGCGATCGTAGGTGTACCCCATGAGGCTACCGCGCGAAGGCCATGTGAAAAGTATAGGCAGCGCAGGCGCTTTGGTATCATGCGCGATCTGCGCGAGGCGATAGACGGCTTCCTCAAAGCGCGTATTGTAGCCATGCACGAACAAAAGCACGTTGCGATGCCGTGTCTTGGCGAGACGCCCGTGAAAATATGACATGGCCTCAGCTTGCTGAATCCGCTTGACGCTTATGGTGGCGAATTCGCGCGTGGGATCGGGTGGCATTTTGGCTGGCCATTGCACCTCGCCTGATGCCCGCCCGCCCGCTATGGGGATCGAAACGGCGATATCGGCGAAGCTCATCGTGGCGGACCGTTCGCCGCCAAAGACAACCCCGGGCTCGATCCCCACATCCGAGCGGGTCGTGGCTACAAGCAGATCAACGCGGGCAGTACCCTCAGCCTGAACGCCCATAGGCAACAGGACGCCTTGCGGTCTGCCGGCGCAACCGCTCGCAAGCAGGCAAAGCGCAGCCGCTGCCGCAAGAGCGCGAACCCGATGAGCCTGCATGAATAACCCCACCACCAAGCTAAGCATCTCACCTACGAACAGCACTAGCGGGTGTCAATGCACAGCGACGTGTGGTCTCGAACGAGTACTGGACGTCACCTCTTGAAGGAGCGGAAGATGCGCGGGTAGCTCATCCCAGGAAGGCTATCGGCTCGCGCCCCGGGCACAAGCCGATTTTCCTCTGAAAGTGCTGCCGCGCGAGCTCACGGGGCGGAAGAGATACAGGGCATGGGGGATCATGTAGCCATTGCGGCGCCCCCATAATGGGGGTAAAATAATATCAACGGAAAAGAGGAGACCAACCTACGATCTCGACGCCGTCAAGGAGGCTTTGGGTTCGGTCGAGACCCTGGCGATGACCACCACAGCGCTGCAGAACGCAGCCGCGCTCGGCTTGACCGATATGGCGTGGTGGCAGTGATCGCCTCGATGGAACGACGTATGTTCGTGAAGTCGATGACGACTTTCGCTGAGCATCGCGTCTGGCAGGATGTTTATCAGGTGCCGACCGAAGATCTGGTTCTGTACGTCAAGTTCCAGGCTGACGTGGTCACCGAATTCCGGGTGATGTCGTTCAAGGAGAGATGAGATGGCGGAGGCGAAGAGAACCCTTTCTGGCACCATGGCCTCGCCCGAGACGGGCGAGCTGCTGACCCGCGGGGTGCGGCCATTCGAGGTCGCCTACAAGGGCGCGCGCATCATGGTCGACCTTCCGGGCTACTATCCGGCGGGGGAGGGCGAGGGCGTGCATGTCGGGGATGATATGCGTGTCGTTGACGAGACGCTGCGTGAATTGAAGCGCAAGGTTGACGGCGTGCCGATGCCCGCCGAGATCCGGGCGCTGCGCAAGAAACTCAAGCTTTCGCAAGCTGCAGCCGGCGAACTGTTCAAGGTTGGCGCCAACGCCTTCGACAAGTACGAACGAGGACTGGTGACACCCAGTGGGCCAACCGTGCAGCTGATGACCTTGTTGGAGAGGCATCCAGAGTTGGCGAGCGAGCTGTCAGGCGTTGCAAGTTAACGCCGAGCGGCGGCTCGGCCGTCGTTGAGATGCCGATGAATGAAATTGCGTTCCTCATTGCCGCGGTGATGGTAAATCTATCCGATCCCCCACCAGATAACCGGTTGGCGACCCCATCGTGGATCAAGAGCAGGCGCTTCAGGTGTCGGGCGAATGTGAACTGCTTCATGACCCTCTTCATGATCCTCTTCATGATCCTCCTGCGCCGCCGCGTCGGCAGATGCGCATTCTCTGCCCGGTTGTTG
>JAPLOW010000029.1:0-13950 GCA_026400555.1 Hyphomicrobiales bacterium | reverse complement strand
CATTCTCTGCCCGGTTGTTGAGGCCCTTGTGCTGGCGATGCTCGCAGGTCATGCCCATCCCGGTCAGGGCCGCACCATCAGAACCGGGCTTGTCGGTGACCATCACGCGCGGCGTGCGGGATGGCTTTCGTATCAACTTTCGCAAGAGCTTCTCAGCTGCGCGCCAGCCCTCACGGCTTTGAACGATGGCATCCAGAACGAAGCCGTCAGCATCGACGGCGCGAACATGGCATTGCGTCTTGCCGTTGATCGAGATCACGACCGCGCCGCGATGCCACGTGTCGCCGAACTGAGGCGCGCGCCAACGGATCTTGCTGGCGTCAATCCGGCCGAAGGTCTCCGCCCGGCACCGCACGGTTTCATGGCTGACGACGAGCCCCCGCGCCGCGAGCAGGTCCTCGACCATCCGCAGGCTGGGCGGACAGCGGACGCAGAGCCAGACAGCCACTGGATGACTGCGGCCGGGAACCGTTAGCCTCGATCAATCGATTTCGATGTCGTCATCACCGCGCCCAAGGAGCCGACGTTCGTCGACACGTCGTCAACCTGACAGAACCTCGGCGAAAGTGCCGCTGTTCATGGCTGCAAGCACTTGGAGCGGGTGCAAAATAATCAACCGATGGCCGGAGGCCGATCGAAGAGCCTGCCGCGTCAACTGGCGCGCCCGTCCGTCGGAATGGCGGGCCATCGATGTATGCGTGATTGTCCCGCCTGCGGCGGCGAAATCGCCCAGATTGTCGGTGACGAGGAGGTCGGCCCGCGCCGCGAAGGCGGCTGCGAGAACGCCGGCGTCTTCTTCATCGGCCAAGGGGAATGAGACATCTCTTCGATCGAGCAGGAGATAGGGGTCGAGAGCATCCGGCCCGCTTCTGGCGCGATCAATCAGGGCGAGGCGCGCCGCTTCAGCATCGCTCGCCCCCGCGCCAAGCCGCACGGGCACATCCTGGAATCTGTCGAGCATGGGTACGGATACGACAAGCTGGATGGCGGTCCCACCCAGTTTGCCCGCAAGAACGGCATCGACGATCTGAAGGAGCGGCTGCGTCAGCTCGATGCCGAGGTAGCGGACGGTGCTTTCCAGCTTGCTGTGTCCGAGCAGACGCTGGCAGGCGCGCAGGTTGCCTGGTCGAGTCAATGGCCTGGCTTGACCTGGAGATAACGTCGCGCGGGCGTGAAGCTGTTTGTATGTCACTGATCGACGACAAAGGGGCCACCATGAACCCCGCTGATGTTGTCGTGGTGACGACAGCTGCCTTGGCCGCTGGTGGTGTCGATTCTGTTGGCCCTGCTGCTATGGGGCTCGTGGTTTACGGGTGATTGGCAGCTTTTGGCTCGACGTATCGGGCTTGGCACCTGATGTCCGATATGCCGGCGTCCTGCGCAAGGCAGCAATACACCTCACGAGCCTGCAGTTTCACGCAATTGTCACGCCGGTTTTTTCAGACCGTCACATCACCGGAGCACATGCGGGGCGTCGCTTTACGCACCTCAAGGGTCCCATGTCCGGCATCGTCATTGGAGGCGTCCAGAAATCCTTCGGGGTGACGACCGTGTTGCGCGGCGTGTCGCTTGAGATTGCGCAAGGCGAGTTCCTATCGCTTGTCGGCCCGTCCGGGTGCGGCAAGACCACGCTGCTGCGGATCATCGCCGGGCTTGAAACCGTCGGTGCCGGCCATGTCAAGATTTCAGGGCGCGACGTCACGGCCCTGCGTGCGGCGGACCGCGATGTGGCCATGGTCTTCCAGAACTACGCACTCTATCCGCATCTTACCGTACGCCAGAACATCGGTGTGCCGCTGGTGATGCGGCGCCTGAGCGCGGCGGGACGCATGCCCGTTCTGGGCGGGCTGCTGCCGGGCGTCGCTGCGAAACGCCGCGAGATCAGCGCGGATGTCGAGCGTGCCGCCGCGATGCTCGGCATCGGCGCCTTGCTTGAGCGCAAGCCGGCGCAACTCTCGGGCGGACAGCGCCAGCGTGTCGCCCTCGGACGCGCGATCGTGCGCCATCCGCATGCCTTCCTGATGGACGAACCGCTCTCCAATCTTGACGCAGCGCTGCGTGTCACGACGCGCGCGGAGATCGTCGCGCTGCACCGGCGCGTTGGCGCCTCCACCGTCTATGTGACCCATGACCAGTCCGAAGCGATGACGATGTCCGACAGGGTTGCGGTGATGATGGATGGTCAGATCCTTCAGGTTGGCACGCCCGAGGCCATCTATACCAACCCGCAGGACTTGCGGGTCGCGCGCTTTATCGGATCGCCATCGATCAATACCTTCGCCGCCGAAATCGGCCCGGATGGCGCGGTGATGATCGGTGCGGTGGACAGCGGGCTCGGCTCCACGGGCACAGGCCCCGCCATACTCGCCATCCGGCCCGAAAACATCGCCCCTGCTGAATCGGGCATCGCGGCACGCATCGACCATCTGGAGTATCTTGGCGAGAGCCTGCTGGTCCATGCCCGCCTGCTCGAAGGCAACGCGTTGGTAATCTGCCGGCTACCGCCGGAAGCGCGGCAGCAGATCAGGCGGGCCGAGACGATCCATCTCAGGCCCGATCCCGCCAAAGCGCTGCTGTTCGACGGCGCCGGACGCCGGCTCTCGGCCCATGCGCGCATGCCGGAGCCTGTGCATGGCTGATGTGGCGCTGTCCGGTTCCCCGTTCAACGAGCCGCGTCTGGCGCGCAGGATGCGCGGCGACGCCGGTATTGCCTGGCTACTGACCTTGCCAGCGATCCTGGCCTACCTTGCCATGATCCTGCTGCCGCTGCTGGCGGTGCTGGCGTTGGCCTTCACAGACTACGAGTTCGGTGCGCGCGGGTTTCGCTGGATCGGGTTGGCCAATTTCGCCGATATGCTCAGCGATCGCACCTTCGCTGCCTCGATCCGCAATACAGTCATCTACTGCCTGTTCGTTGCACCGCTTTCGATCGGGATCGCGCTGGCATTGGCCGTGCTGATCGAGGCGGGCGCGCGGGGCAGAGCGTTCTACCGGGCGGTCTTCTTCCTGCCCGTGGTGTCGCTGACCGTGGCCATGGCGACCGCCTGGCAATATCTGCTGCACCCCAGCATCGGGCCGGTGAACGCGATGCTGCGCATGGTCGGCGCCGGCACGCCGAACTGGCTCGGGTCGTCCGATTGGGTGATCGTCTCGCTCGGCTTCATCGGCGTATGGGAGAATGTCGGCTTCAACCTCGTGCTGTTCCTGGCCGGGCTGACGGCGATCCCGCGCGAGCTTTATGCAGCTTCCGAGATCGATGGCGCGCGCAGCGGCTTGTCGAAGTTCTGGCTTGTGACCTGGCCGATGCTCGGGCCGACGATGCTGTTCGTGATCATCATCACCATGACGCGCTCGATCCGCGTCTTCGATACGGTCCAGACCCTGACGCAAGGTGGGCCGAACAATGCCTCCGAGGTTCTGCTCCGCACGATCTATCAGGAGGGCTTCCACTATTTCAGGTTCGGCTATTCGGCCGCCATCACGCTCGTGTTCCTGGTCATTGTGCTCGGCCTGATGTTGATCCAGACCCGGCTGATCGACCGGCGCGTGCATTACGGGTGATGTGATGCAGACCCGTCCGCTGATCAGCGACCTGCCCCGCCTCGCGCTGCTGTCGCTCGCCGCCCTTGTGGTGCTGGCGCCCTACATCTGGATGGTGGCCGTCTCGGTGAAGCCCCAGGACGAGGTCTTCAAGGCCTCGCTCTCACTGATCCCCCAGAAGTGGGCGTTGATCGAAAACTACGGCAAGGTCCTGAAGACGATCCCGATCTGGACCTACATCGTCAACGGGCTGATCGTCTGCTTCGGCATCCTGTTCTTCCAGATCCTGTTTGCGATCCCGGCGGCCTATGCGCTGGCGAAGCTGAATTTCAGGGGCCGTGAGCTGGTCTTCGGCTTCGTGATGCTGGGCCTGCTCATCCCGTATCAGACGACGGCCCTGCCACTCTATCTCGGCATCCACCAGCTCGGACTGCTGAACAGCTACACGGCGCTGATCGCGCCATTCACATGTTCTGTTTTCGCGATCTTCCTGTTCCGGCAGTTCTTCCGCGCCATCCCGGATGATCTGATCAACGCTGCCCGCATTGACGGCATGGGCGAGCTTTCGATCGTCTGGCGGGTGATCGTGCCCAACGCCGTGCCGGCTGCAACGGCTTTCGCGATCTTCTCGGTCGTGGCGCACTGGAACGATCTGTTCTGGCCGCTGATCGTGATCCAGAAGGGCAATCTTTACACGCCCGCCATGGGCATCCTCGCCTTCCGCTCCGTCGAAGCGGGCGAGGATTACGGCGCGCTGATGGCTGCCGCGCTGCTGGTCACGGCCCCGCTGGTTCTCGCTTTTCTGTTTGCCCAGCGCCGTTTCATCGAAGGCATCACCATGACCGGGCTCAAGGGCTGAGCCCGGCTTCAACCAGGAGAACCAAGCCATGACGAAAGACATCATGATCAAAGACATGCGCATCAGCCGCCGCCATACGCTGGCCCTGATGGGTGGCGCGACCGTTTCGGTGGCCATGCCCGCGGTTGTCCGGGCCCAGTCCGCCGAGATCCAGGTTCACTACTCGATGCCGGCGATCTTCAAGGAGGCGCAGGATGCCGTCATGGAGGCCTTTACGAAGAAGCACCCCGAGGTCAGGGCGAGCTATGTCAATCCGACGCCGACATACGAAGATGGCGCCCAGCTTCTGCTGCGCAATGCCGCCACCAATGCGATGCCGGAAGTCTCATTCCAGGGCCTTAACCGCCTGCGCATGTTCGCCGAACGCGGCGTCGCCGTCGATCTCGCGCCGCTGCTGGCCAAGGAAGGCGATCTCGCCAAGCTCGGTTATTCGCCGGCTATCCTGGGTCTCGGGTTCCACGCCAAGGTGCAGTGCGGCCTGCCCTTCGCCACCTCGAACCCGATCAGCTACTACAACGCCACCTTGCTGAAGCGCGCCGGCCTTGATCCGGCAAAGTTCCCGACGACCTGGGATCAGGTGATTGCCGATGCCCGCAAGGTGCGCGCACTCGGTGACGGCAATGAAGGGATGTTCTTCCGCTGGCCGGGCGATGACTGGATGTTCTCGGCGCTGCTTTACGGCCATGGTGGCCGGATGCTCAACGACGCCGAGACCGACGTCGCCTTCAATGGCGCCGAAGGACTTGCGGCGCTGCGCCTGCTCGATCGCATGGTCAAGGAGGGCGGCATGCCGAACTATGCGGGCACCGCGGATCTGCAGGCGTTCGCGGCCGGCAAGCTCGGCATGATGTTCCGCACCACCGCGCAGGTGCGTTCGATCGCCAACTCCGTCGGCAGTAATTTTGAGCTTGGCACCACGGTCATGCCGGTGATCGACGCCCAGAAGGGCCGTCTGCCGACGGGCGGCGCCGGCGCGATGATCACCACGAAGGATCCGCGCAAGCAGGAGGCCGCCTGGAAGTTCGTCAAGTTCGCGACCTCAGCCGAGGGCACGACCCTCATGGTCAAGAACACCGGCTACGTGCCCTGCAACCAGCTGGCCATTGATGATCCGAGCTACCTCAGCGACTTCTACAAGGCCAATCCGCTATTCCAGGCGGCAACGAAGCAGGTCCACCTCATGGTGCCATGGTATGCCTTCCCCGGCCAAAACTCGGTGCGCGTTACCCAGGTCATGGTCGACAATCTCGCCCGCATCGCCGAACAGAAGGCGACGCCCGAGGCCGTGCTGGCCGACATGGCGACCGAAGTCCGCCGCCTCATCCCGCGCCAGGGTTGATCATCACCGCAGCATCACCACCGAAGAGGCGTCCGCGAACCGGCCGCCTCTTTCTCTGACCGCTTGTGGACCGAAGCCATGATCACCCGCATCGCCCAGATCTCCGACACGCATTTGTCGCCGACGAAATCCTTCTTCCGGAGCAATTTCGATCTTGTGGCCGAGCACCTACGCCGCGCCGGCCACGATCATGTCATCAACACCGGCGATCTGGCGCTCGACGGGGCCGACAGCGAGGCTGACCTCGCCGAAGCGCGGGCTGCCCACGAGGCGCTTGGTCTTGAATGCCACCTCTTGCCGGGCAACCACGATGTCGGCGACCATCTTGATGTCGCACGCCGCCAGCCGGTGAATGCCGAGCGGCTTGAGCGCTATCGGCGCATCATCGGTTCCGACATCTGGAGTCTTGACATTCCGGGGTGGCGGTTGCTCGGGCTCAATGCGCTCACGCTCGGGCTCGACCTTGATGACGGGCGGCAGGACGACCTGATCCGCAATGCGTCAGCCTCGCTGGCGGGGCGGTCCCTCGCCGTATTCCTGCATAAGCCCCTCGCAGACACAGCCTATGACGAAGCGCTGAGCAGCAACCGCTTCATGACGCATGGACCTCGCCAGCACCTGATGGCGCTTCTCGGCGGCGCCCAGCCGGCCCTTATCTGCTGCGGACATGTCCACCAGTACCGCGACAGCCTCATCGGCGGCAGCCGACACCTCTGGGCGCCTGCCGCCTCCTTCATGATCAGCGATCCCTGGCAGCCTGGCTATGGCGCCAAAATGGTCGGCTATCTTGCCCACGAGTTCCATGCCGATGGCCGTCACCGGCATGATGTGATCGGCGTGCGGGGCCTCGTGCACCATGACCTCGTCAGCTTTCCCGAAGCCTATGGCGACGTAACCGCCTGGGGTCCGGGGAACGCCTGAAAGACCTGTATGGCAACGCGCGCTTTATGTGAAACCGTCACAAATCTGTCAGCCCAGGTGGGCTAGCCTCGGGCTATCGTAACCGGGGGATCCCATGCTCACTTCTGTCACACGACGCCTCGCAGCGCTTGCACTTGCCTTGGCCGCGCTGGTTCCGGCCGCTGCCCATGCGCAGCAGCGCACGCTCACAGTCTATTCTTCGCTCGATGAGGATCAGGCCAAAGCCTTGATAAAGGGCTTCGAGGCCAAGAACCCATCCATCAAGATCAACGCCATCCTTGGTTCCACAGCGCCGATCATCGCGCGCGTCATCGCCGAAGCTGCAAGCCCGCAGGCTGACATCATCATGGGCAACGCCGTGTCGGCCTTGATGGCGGCTGATGCGCGCGGCCTGCTGCTGCCCTTCAAGCCTGCCCATTATGACAAGGTTGCGCCGCTGATGCGTGATAACCGCGCTGAGCCTGTGTGGGTGGGTATTGATGCCTGGGCGTCGTCCCTGTGCTTTAACACCGTTGAGGCCGCGAAGAAGAACATCCCCGCGCCGACCTCTTGGATGGACCTGACCAAGCCCATCTACAAGGGCCACATCACGATGCCAAGCCCGCTGTCCTCAGGCACCGCGTTGCTGGCTGTCAATGGCTGGCTGACCGCGTTCGGGGAAGCGGATGGCTGGGCCTTCATGGACAAGCTGCACGAGAACGTCTCGCAGTACGGTCATTCCGGCAGCGCGCCGTGCCGGCTGGCAGGCTCAGGCGAAACCATCATCGGCATCTCCTACGCGACGCCTGGCGTGAAGCTGATCAACGAAGGTGCGCCGCTGCAGATTATCCTGCCATCGGAGGGTCTGGGCTGGGAGGTCGAGGCCGCCGCAATCGTCAAGGGCGCGCGCAATCTGAGCGACGCCAAGCTCCTGGCGGACTGGATTTCTTCCCGCGAGGCCGCCGAGATTTCCGCCAGGTTCCTGCCGATCACCGCTTATGACGACATCAAGATGCTGCCGAAGAATTATCCGGTCGGCGAAAGTGATAAACTTCTCAAAATGGATTTTGGCAGGCTGGCGGCAAGCCGCGACGCCGTCATGGCCGAATGGCAGCGCCGTTACGGCACAAAGGTGCCGCCACGCAGCTGACGCGCGGTCGGAATTGGCATCGTGAATATTCAACCGGCGGCTTTCACGCACGCTTCCGGGGTCGCGCAAGCGGCCCCGTTCTTGTCCGTTCGCGATCTTGGCAAGCGTTTTGGCCGGACAACAGTGGTTGACCGGCTGACATTCGATATCGCCCGATCGGAGTTCGTCTGTGTTCTGGGGCCCTCTGGCTGCGGCAAGACGACCTTGCTCAGATTGATCGCCGGCTTCGAGACAGCGGACAGCGGATCGATTGCCATTGCCGGCACGGACGTTACGCGCCTGGCGCCGGAGCAGCGCGATTTCGGCATCGTCTTTCAGTCCTACGCCCTGTTTCCAAACCGGACCGTCGCCGGCAATGTCGGCTTTGGCCTGGAAGCGACAAAGGTCAGTTCTGCTCAGCGGCATGCCCGCGTGGCCGAGTTGCTGGCGCTGGTCGGGCTCACCGAGCATACCGCCAAGTATCCAAGCCAGCTGTCCGGCGGCCAGCAACAGCGCGTGGCCCTGGCCAGGGCGCTTGCCTTGTCGCCAGGACTTCTGCTGCTCGACGAGCCGCTCTCGGCGCTCGACGCAAATGTTCGGTCGCGGCTCAGGCTGGAGCTGTTGTCACTGCAGCGCCGCGTCGGCGTCACCGCGCTGATGGTGACCCATGACCAGCAGGAGGCGCTCGCGGTCGCAGACCGGATCATCGTGATGAACCAAGGCCGCATCGTGCAGATAGGCACCCCGCAACAGGTGTTTGAGACACCCGCCGATCTGTTTGTGGCGCGCTTCATGGGCGAGATGAACGCATTTACCGTGTCTTCTGTGGATGATGGCAGGCTTTGGGCCGGACCTCTGTGCATGCTGCGCGGCCGACCAGCCGCCGCCGTTCCCGAGCGCGCACATCTGTGCATCCGGCCAAGCGCCGTGCTGGTCGGCGCGGAGGCGGCCGCCACGGGCCGTTCCATGGCGGCGCAGGTCAGGCACATGCTCTATTTGGGAGACACGGTCCGGCTGTCGCTGGCTGTCCCCGGAGATGCCGGCGACGTGGTGCATGCAGAATTGCCCTCGGTGCGGATGTCCTCTCTGCCCCGCCTTGGCGACGAGATCGCCATCGCTTTCCCTCCCGAGCATGTCCAGTTGCTCGCCGATGGCGGCTGAACCGTGACGTCGACCTCTACCCGACGTCTTGCGCAAGCGTTGCCGATCGGGCTGATCGCGCTCCTGCTGGCGACGATCGTCGGGCCGATCGCAGCCCTGCTGCTGAAGAGCCTGATGGACCGGCAGGGCCAGTTCATCGGGCTCGGGAACTTTGCGCGGTATGTGGCCGAGCCGGGTCTGTCGGTCGCCATCTGGAATTCGGTCAGCCTGTCCTCAGTCTCAACCATCCTCACCATCGCCATCGCCTTTCCCTATGCCTACGCGCTGCACCGCAGCCAAATTCCTGCCAAGGGCCTTTTCCGCGTCATCATGCTGGTGCCGCTTCTGGCGCCCTCGATGCTTCCCGCCTTCGGCATGATCTACCTGTTCGGTAATCAGGGTGTTCTCAAATCCTGGCTGATGGGCCATGCGATCTATGGTTCGATCGGCATCGTCTCAGCCTCGGTCTTCCATGCCCTGCCACATGCGGTCCTGATTCTGTCGGCTGGCCTCGCAAGCGGCGACCAGCGCATCTATGAAGCTGCGCGGGCCCTGAAGGCTTCGCCGCTCAAGACGTTCACCAATGTGACCTTGCCGTCCTGCCAATATGCCATCATCAGTGCGGCCTGCGTGGTGTTTGTCATCGTCTTCACCGACTTCGGCATCCCCACGGTGATTGGCGGCTCGATCAACGTGCTGGCGACGGACATTTACAAGCAGGTCATCGGCCGCTTCGATTTTGAGCTCGGCGCCGTCGTCGGGATGCTGCTGCTGATCCCGGCGCTGGTTGCCTATCTGGTTGACGTGATGGCCCGTCGCAACCAGCGCGCGACGTTCAGCGGCCGCTCCGTGCCGGTTGAGCCGGGCGCCAGCCGCGGACGCGATGCCGCGCTCCTCGGCTTTGTCGTGGTGGTCGGCATCTGCATTCTCGGCATCATCGGCATGGCGCTGTTCGGCTCGTTGGTGCGCTTCTGGCCGTACAACTTGACGCTCGGCCTTCATCATTACGAGAAGGCGATGTCCGATCCGGACGAGTTGCGCTCGCTGGTCAACAGCCTTGTGCTCGCCAGCTCAACCGCGATCGCCGGCACGCTCCTGGTCGTGCTCAGCGGGTGGATGGTGAGCCGCAAGGTCTTCGCTGCCGGAATGACGCAGACTTTGCAGGCGCTGGCAATGGTGCCGGTCGCGGTCCCGGGGCTGGTGCTCGGCCTCGGCTACGTCTTCTTCTTCAACAATCCGGCCAATCCCCTGCACATCCTGCAGGGCTCGATGATCCTGCTCGTGCTGTGCACGATCGCCCACTTCTACACCGTGCCACACCTGATGGCGGTCGGCGGGCTGGTCAAACTCGACCGTGAAACCGATCTTGCCGCACAGGCGCTGCGCTCAGGGCCCGTCGCAACCGGACGGCGCATTCATATCCCCGTCCTTGGACCAACGCTTGTCGATATTGCCGGCTATCTTTTCGTCAACGCCATGACGACGGTTTCGGCGCTGATGTTCCTGTTCAACGCCCAGACCCGTGTCGCCGCGGTCGCTGTCGTCAACATGACGGAAGGGAGCCGGTTCGGGCAGGCGACAGCGCTCGCGGTGCTGGTCATGGCGGTCTGCCTGTTGGCCACGGCGCTCCAGATGATGGCGCGAACCCTGATCGTGAGGAGGCAGACCTGGCGGCGCCCAGCATCGTGAGCCATCAATTTGCAGCTTTCGCCTCAAGGCTTGCCGATGCAGCCGGCAAGGCGATCCTGCCTTACTATCGCCAACCGCTGCAGGTTGATAGCAAGGGCAGGACAGGCGTTTTCGATCCCGTCACGGTTGCCGACCGCGCCGCCGAGGCGGCCATCCGCGAACTGATCGAGCGGTGCTGGCCGAATCATGGAATCATCGGCGAGGAATACGGAACGATCCGGGCTGACGCTGCCTATGTCTGGGTGATCGACCCGATCGACGGCACCCGCGCCTTCATGTCAGGCATCCTGAGCTGGGGCACGCTGATTGGCCTTCTGCATCATGGCGAGCCTGTTCTGGGAGTGCTCGACCAGCCCGTTCTCGCAGAGCGCTTCATCGGTGAGATGACGGGGGCCGTCCGCCGCGGCCCACACAGTGAAGCGCGCCTGAAAACGCGCCGCGGGGTTGCGCTGGCCGATGCCACCATCTGGGCAAGTTCGACCATCACCACAAAGCCTGAGCTGTTCGCCCGCGTGCAGCGCCTCGCGGGTCAGGCTAGGATGCTGCGCTATGGCAGCGACTGCATGGCGATGGCGATGCTGGCCGAAGGCCATATCGACGCCGTCATCGAAACAGGGCTCGAGATCTACGATATCGCGGCGCAGATCCCGATCGTGACCGGAGCGGGGGGTATCATCACCGCGCTTGACGGCTCGACCGCGCTGCATGCCGGGTCGATCCTCGCCACCGGCGATCGTCGACTGCATCAGGCCATCAGACGGGTGATGAATGAACCAGGAGCGCACTCACGTTGACGCCAACAGACACGAAGCTCCGCGACGCGCGCGTGTTCCTTCACCAGCATGGCTCGACGCCGGCACTCGGCATCCTGCGCGGCGCTGAAGGCATCTGGCTTGAAGACGATAACGGGCGACGCTTCATCGACCTGCATGGCAACACAGCCCATCACATTGGCCATGCCCATCCGCGCCTGATCGCAGCGATCAAGGACCAACTCGACCAACTGACGTTCTCGCCGCGCCGCTACAGCAATGATGCCGCTGTCGCGCTTGGCGAACGACTGACGGCAAAATTCAGGAACGGGCATGCGCGCATGCTGCTCGCGACGGGAGGATCAGATGCGATCGAAATCTCCTTGCGTCTTGCACGAGCGGCGACAGGCAGGTCGGGCATCGTCGCATTGGATGGCAGCTATCACGGCCACGGGTTCGGCAGTCTGGCCTTGTCATCGCGCGACCTCGATCCGCGTCTTGGCAGCCAGCCGCCCGACATTCACCATGTGACGCCCTACTGGTGCAAGGCGGCTGGCGGAGCCGACAGGATGCTGGACGATCTCAAGGCGTTGTTTCGGGCGCGCTCGGACATCGCCTGTCTGATTGCGGAGCCGATGCGGTCAAACTGCATCGTCCCGCCCGCTTCACTGTGGCGCGACGTCGGCGCTTTGTGTGAAGGCAACGGCGTGAAGCTAATTTTCGACGAGATTCCATCCGGCCTCGGCAAGACAGGACAGTTTTTCGCCCACGAGCACTTCAATATCACCCCGGATATCGTGGTGCTTGGGAAGGCGCTCGGCGGCGGCATTCTACCGATCGCGGCGGTGCTGGCCGACCCGGGCCTGGATGTCGCGCCGGATCTTGCTCTTGGGCACTACACGCATGAGAAGAACCCGGTGACTGCACGCGCGGCGCTGACAACGATCGACATCATCGAGGATGAAGGCCTCACCCTCCAGGCCGAGCAGCGAGGCCGTGAACTCGATAGACTTGTCCGGAAGCATTGCGCCACCGGTTCGACCTCGGTCCTGGGCACGCGCGGTCTGGGATTGTTGCGCGCAGTGACATTCGAACCGGACGAGGCGCAACGACCGGAAGACGACCTTGTTCAGGCGGGGCTGGTGCGCGGTGTTTCATTTACCCTGAAAGGCCGGGATGCCGTTGGCTTTTCGCCGCCGCTGACCATCACCGAGCCCGACCTTGCGTTGGCTTTGGCTGGCGTTGTCTCCGCCATTGACGGGAGTTCCCCGAGCGTGAGCGGCCGGGTCCCTGACATCTGAAGCGATCAATCCAGAAAGGATCGGGCCGGCGCTGGTTGTCAGGACAAGGCATCCAATGCACGTTGACGGTCGCGCGTCCTCGCAGGGCAAGGCGCGTCGATCTGCGCAAGGCGCAAGCCCGTCTCCGAATCGAAGAGCTGCAGATCGTGAGCCGATACCTCGATGGTGAGCCTGTCTCCGGATCTGTAGGGACGTCGATCTTCCACGTGGATCACGACAGGGCTGCCGGCGACCTCGGCGTGGATGTGCTGCCCGACGCCAAGTTCCTCGGCAAAATCAAAGGTCGCCTTCAGGGCGCTGTGCCGGCCAGCCTGCGCTTCCGGCCCGATGCTCAGGGCTTCGGCGCGCAGTCCAAGGGTGACGGGGCCAGGCCTCAGCGCCGGATAGCGTGCGGTCTCGACGATGAGCCGTTGCCCATCGGCCAGCATCAGCGAATGGCCATCGGAGCTGATCGTCGCCGGCATCAGATTGAGGCCAGGTGCGCCAATGAAGGCTGCCACGAAGACGCTTGCCGGCCGATCGTAAACCTCCTTCGGCGCGCCGATCTGCTCGATCACGCCCTTGTTCATGACAACCAACCTGTCTGCCAGCGTCATCGCCTCGACCTGGTCGTGGGTGACGAACACGGATGTGGCTTTCAGGCGCTGGTGGAGCTTGCGGATTTCGATCCGCATCTGCACACGCAGCTTGGCGTCGAGGTTCGACAAGGGCTCGTCGAACAGGAACACCTTCGGCTCCTTGATCATGGCGCGCGCCATGGCGACACGCTGGCGCTGGCCGCCCGACAGTTGACCCGGCTTGCGATCAAGAAACTCATCAAGCCCGACGGTCCTGGCGACGGCCTGAACACGTGCCATCCGCGCCACCTTCGCTACGCCCGCAACCTTGAGTCCGTAGCCAATGTTCTCGGCCACGCTCATGTGGGGATAGAGTGCATAGTTCTGGAAGACCATGGCGCAACCGCGCTCGCGTGGCTCCTTGTCATTCACAACATCGCCGGCGATGGAGATTGTCCCGCCGGAGATTTCCTCCAGGCCCGCGATCATCCTGAGAAGGGTGGATTTCCCGCAGCCTGACGGGCCAAGGATCACGACGAACTCGCCGTCGTTGATGGTGAAGTCGACGCCGTGGACGACCTGCGTCTTGCCATAAAATTTGGTGACATCGCGGATATCGATGCGGGCCATCGTCGTCGCTCCTATTTGTCCGTTGACACAAGGCCGCGCACGAACCAGCGCTGCATGAAGATCACCAACAATAGCGGTGGCGTCATCACCATCAGCGTTCCCGCCATGGCGATG
>JAPLOW010000053.1:4289-34125 GCA_026400555.1 Hyphomicrobiales bacterium | reverse complement strand
CAGACCGAGTGCGCCGACCAGCACGAACACGATGGGGAAGGCGAGCAGCCACATCCCGGTCGCGTTGGCGATCTCGTAGCCGAGATAGCCACCGAGCAGATAGAGCGAGCCATGCGCGAGGTTGACGTTCCGCATCAGTCCAAAGACGAGCGTGAAGCCGCTGGCCACGAGAAAGTAGAGCGCCCCCAACGTGATCCCGGAGAGCACCGCGTTCAGGAAAATGCGCTTGCGGCCCATGATCTGTTCAAGCCCTGGAGGCCAGGGGCTTGCGACCAGCCAGATAAAGCCGGCGACCAGGACAAGCAGGACGATCGACCAGACAGGATGTCGCTTGTAAAAGCTCTGCATGTGTCGCCGACGCACCCTTGAATGGGCGGATATCAATCATCCGCCCGACAAACTCTTCCGAAGCTAGACCGGTGCCAGCGCAAACTGCGTACCCGACAGTCTTTTCCTTGCGCCGCCGGTTGCACCATCGCTCCGGCACGGTCGCCCGACCATGGCCGGGATGGCGCCGTGCTCAGGACAACAAGGCAATCTGCGCGCTGCGCCGATACGTGCTTGGCGGAACAACCCCGTTGGCAATGAAAAAGCGCGAGAAGCTGGCCTGGCTTGAAAAGCCGAGATCAAGCCCGATGTCCGCCACTGCATCCCGCGAGCCCGTCAGGCGATCGATCGCCCGCTCCATCCGCAGCGAGTTGAGGTAGATATTGGGCGTGACTCCGACCTGCTGGCGGAACAGCTTGTAGAAATGCGGACGCGACAAGCCGACCTCGCGGGCGACATCATCGAGATCCAGCGGCTCGCACAGGCGCTCCATCAGCACACGCAGGGCGTTGCGCACGCGGTAGTCGCGCGAGGGCGCGCCCTGTCCGATAAAACCCGCCCCGTGCTCCGTCCATTGCCAGGACTGGTCAAAGCAGCCCTGCGTCAACGAACACAGCCGGTCCTCGAGCATCGGGTCCGCGATATCTGTGTCCAGCATCGCATGAGCGTTGCCGTAGACCAGACGGGCGAGATGGTCGGTGACCTCGATGCCGGCGCGGCCGAAGCGCAGCGAGGAGGTCGAGCGGCGGCTCGCCTCAAGGAACCAGGCGGGCCTGATGTAGAGCACAAGGGCGAGCGTTGGCGTCTCAAGGTCGACGGCGCGGTAGTAGTGCGCCTGCCAGGGGCTGATCGCCACGGCCTGTCCGGGCGACAGCGGGAATGCGCGGCCGTCGATGACGACTTCGCCAACCGGGCCCCGCACGTGGAAGATCAGGTGCCCTTCGCGGTGCGCGTGCGGGACCATCGTCCGGCTCATCGCATAGAGGCAGACACGCCCGAAGGCGCCGTGAAACACGGCAACAGCTGAACTCATGGTCCTCCCTCCTGCGCTCTGACGGCACATTGTGCGGATGAGTTTATGCCAACGAGAAGGTCTGGCAAGCGATGGGCCTGACAGCTTCCTGTGGTGGATGGTAGCGCGTCAGCACGCATGTTCAAGGATCCGCAGATAGTCGGTCGCCGTGACATGGCGGGGATTGGTGCGCGTCGCAGGGTGTTCGGCTGCGCGCCGCGCGATGCGACCGCGTGCGGCGCGGTCGAGGCCAAAGGGCGCCAAAGACACCGGCAGGCGGATGCCGGCGCCCAGCGCAGCGATTGCCTCGGGCATGGCGTCGTCCGAGGCAATCTGCAGCGCCTCGCGCAGGATCCCCAGCCGCGCGCCGATTGCGGGGGCGTTGAAGGTGAGAACGGGTGGCAACAGGGCGGCATGCAGGGAGCCATGCGCCACATTTGCGTTGATCTCGTCCTCGACGGCCTCAGCCAGGGCTTCGACGGAGCCAAGCCCTTTTTGCGAAGCGAGCCCAGCATCGAGCGCCGCGGCCAGCATCTCGCGGCGCGCATCGAGGTTGGCGCCGTCGCGAACGGCACTGCCGAGGCTGGAGCGGGCCCGTCTGACGCCGTCAAGCGCGATGCCGTCGGCTGGGGGGTTCCATGTCGTGCCGAGATAGGCCTCGATGCAGTGCGTGAGCGCGTCCATTCCGGCCGCTGCCGTCGCGGCCTGGTCCTGATCGAGCGTCAGCGTCGGATCGCAGAGCACGACATCAGGCAGCATGGCGGCGGCAACCGCGCCTATCCGCCGGCCCCCACGGACTTTGCAGCCGAACAGCGGTTGAAGGCCGACGCAGGCCGTTGTCGTGGGAATCGCAATCATGGCCGTTCCGTCGGCTGCCGGCGCTGCCGATGTCCGGCGTTCATGGACGGCGCGCCGCGTCAGGCTCAGCGCGACCTTGCCGCCGAGGCCGATGAAGCCGTCGCAGGACCCTTTGGCAAAAGCGGCGGCGATATCGTCGACCAGGCGGTCAGACGCGCCAGCGCCAGACACAGGCTGGATGCGGGCTTCGGTCGTGGACGCCAGCGCGTCCGTGACCCGCGCCACCGCCTCATGTCCGCCAACGTGGTCGGTCACGATCAGAGGACGCCGCACGCCGAGCAGCCTGAGCTGTTCGGCCAGTGCGTCTTCCAGCACCAGGTCGGCGAAATGAATGCGGGTCAGATAGTTGATCAGCGCCATCGCCTGCCCCGGCAGGTTGAAGCCATCTGTCCATCGCTCGGCGTGACGCGAAGGCCCGGATCGCAGGCCACGCCCATGCAGCGCGGGAGACGCTCCGGGGTTGAAGCAACATCCCCAGAGACGTGAACCCCTGGCGGGAGCGGGCTCAGCCGCCGCCGAGCGCCTTGCAATCCGGTACGGTGCGGGATGGCAGGCCCATGGTCCGGAAGGCTTCCGGCGTCATGCCAAGAGTCTGGGTGACACCATCGACCTTGCCGACGTTCTTGATGGCGAGGGTGCCGCCAGGTCCATCCACCACTTCGTTGATGAAGACGGTGCCACTGGCCTGACGGTTCTCGTTCAGTGAGACTTCGCCAAGCGGGGTCTTGAGCTTGAGCGACGACAGTGCGGCATGGAACTTGGCCTGATCACCGCCAAGATCGCCGTTGACAGCGTTGAGGCCGGCGATCATGGCAAGCGTTGCATTGTAATAGCCGACGCCGAACAGGGACGGGGACGGGAACCGCTTGTCTGCGGGAAAAGCGTCCTGATAGGCCTTCACGTATCCGGTCCACTCGGGTGAAGTATTGTCATTGGCCAGCGGGCCGGAGGTCGGCGTGCCGACCAGAGCTTCTTTGGCCTTGCCGCGTGAGGTCAGCACGGTCTGGTCCGCCATGATCGTGCCGCCGATCAGGTTGATCTTGGTTCCTGCCTGCTGGTACTGGTTAAGGAAGTTGATCGCGTCCGTGCCGCCGACACCCAGATAGATCGCATCGACATTGTCCGGAAGCTTGGCGATCACACCGGCGAAGTCGGATGAGCCGAGCGGGACCCAGAGCCGTTCGGCGATGACGCCGCCGGCGCGGCAGAAGTCCACCGCAAAGCCGAGCAAGTTGGTATAGCCGAACGAGTAGTCGGCAGTCACGGTAGCGATACGCTTCCAGCCCTTTGTCTTGACAACGTAGGTGCCGAGACCAGCGCCCCACTGCGCGCCGTCGAGGTTGAACCGGAAGAAGTTCTTGGCCGGATCAACCCAGGTCGTTTCCAGCGCGCCGGAGATGCCATTGATCACCGTCTTGCCGGGAACTGTCTTGGCATAGTCACGCATGGCGATGCCTTCGGAGCCGGACAGCGGCCCCAGGATGATGTCCACCTTGTCCTGTTCGATGAGCTTGCGGGCCATGCGGATCGCCGTGTCGGGCGTCGTGTCGGTGGGGGCGACGACAGTTTCGATCTTCTTGCCGCCGGCCATGCCGTTGACCTGCCTGAGCGCCAGTTCGACGTTGCGGACGCCGTCGGCGCCCCCAGCGGCAAAGGCGCCTTCAAGGGCGATCAGAATGCCGACCTTGATGGTCTCCTGCGCCATGGCCGCGCCCGGCAGCATGAGGGCAAGAGCCGAGACAGTCCCGATGAGTAGTCGCTTCATGTTGATCCTCCCAAGGATTGAGCACACGTCGTTGTTCTTGTCTGGTCCGGTCAGCCCGCTTCCGATGCGGGTCTTGATCACAGGTCGTCGCGCCGGGCACGATGAACACGACCAATGCAGCCTCCGTACCCTAGCCTATTCGTCGAGCCACTTCGCCCGTGAGGGCAATATCCGAGCGTCTGATTTTTCGACTGATGGGCCGTGTGGCCGCCACATTCTTGTCACATTTGATGCAGCCGGCGTTCATCACGCCGGGACGATCCTGACACCCGCAACGCCTGCCGACGGACCGGATCCCTGAACCCGGCGCGCGGCCGGCTCTTCGGGGGATCGCCATGACTGCCAGCCAGAGTGCCTTCAACGAGGTCGTCACGCTTCGCCAGGCCAAGAAGCTGATTCAGCTCATGGCGCAGGAGCAGAGCTTCCTGCTGCTTTCGGCGCCCGGCATTGGCAAGTCGGAGATGGTCTATGAGGCGGCGCGCGAGGCGGGCCTACCCTGCCGCTCGCTGCTCGGGACCCAGATCGCGCCGGAGGATGTCAGCGGCGTGCCGCGCATCGTCGGCGAGCGCTCGGTGTTCTGTCCGCCGCGCGTGCTGCTGCCCGAGCGTCCCGAGCCGTTCTGCCTGTTCCTCGACGAGCTGCCGGCCTGCGCGCCCGATGTGCAAAAGGCGTTCTATTCGCTGCTGCTTGAGCGTCGTCTGGGCGAACACGCCCTGCCGCCAGGCACATGGGTGGTCGCCGCCGGCAACCGTCTGCAGGACCGCGCGCTGGTCCGGGCCATGAGTTCGGCGCTGGTCAACCGCGTCACCATCCTGCAGATCCGGCATGATGTCGATGAGTGGCTGGCCTGGGCGCAGCGCGCCGGGGTGCGGCGCGAGATCCGCAGCTTTATTGCGACCGTTCCGGACGCGTTGATGCGGCCCGTGCCGGCCGACCCCGTGCCGTTTTCGACGCCGCGATCGTGGTCGATGCTGTCACGCGCCTTCGATCTTGCCGAGAGGGCCGGGCAGCTCAGCGCCGAGACCCGCCGCGCGCTCGCCTTCGGGCGGCTGTCGCCGGAGGATGCCACCGTGTTCTGCGCGCTTGCAGAGGAAAGCATCGGTCCTGTCCAGCCGATCGAACGCTACATCCGCGAGCCGTCGCTTGTGCCGAAGGGAGACGCCGCACGCTGGTTCATCCTCGACTGCATCCGTCAGTTCGTCCGTGAGGGAAGGGCGAGGGACTTGCCGCCGCGGCTGATCAACGCCTTCCTCGGCAGCCTCAGCCAGGAGCATCAGCTGATCCTGCTGACTGACATGGTCGGCACCTGGGGCGCGCTCGGGGCAGAGCCCGCCATGCTCAGGCTGCTGCGCAAGGTCGCGGCATGACGGGTGGGGCTCCAGACGCCAGGGCTGACCTCGCCACGCTGGAGCGTATCCGGCGTGGGCTAAGGATGGTGACCGTGCCATTCCCGCATCTGGCGGGCCTTGCCGCAGCGGTGCAGGTGGCGCTCGATGACAGCGTGCCGACCATGGGCATCTTCGCGTCGGGCCGTCTCGTCGCCAACCGGGCCTTCACGCAGCGTCTTTCGCCGGACGATCTGCTGTTCGTGCTCGCCCACGAGTTGCTGCATCTGGCGCTGCGCACCCATGACCGGGCGGTCGGCTCGGGCCGGCTCGAGTTCAACTATGCGCATGACTACATCATCAATGACATGCTGCGCGATGCGCTCGACCTTGACCGGATTCCGGCCGGCGGGCTCGATATGCCCGGCGCGCGCGCGCGCTCCGCTGAGGAGATCGTTCTGGAGATGAGGCGCAACGCCAGATCGACCATGACACGCACGCAGGTCTGGGAGGGTGTGGTCGTTACGGTCGACCAGATCCTGGGGGGGCAGGGCCAGCCATCGTCCGGCAAACCGGGCGATGTGCTCGACGCTGCGACCGAGCGCGAGATGTTTCCGGAGAGCGCCGAGGGGCAGGCCGCCCGCGCCAGAGCCATGCGCGATCTCGCCGCCAAGGGCATGGCCATCGCCCGGGCGCTTGGGCTGATGCATGGTCGCGGCTCAGCCGGCGGCGGCACGCAGCAGCAGGTGCGCGCCTTGCGCGGCCTGTCCGCGACGCCTTGGCAGATCGCGCTGCAGCGCTGGCTGGAAGGGGTCACCCCCGGTGAGCGGACCTTCCAGCGCGCGTCACGGCGCGGGGCCGAGCGCACTGACCTGGTCATGCCGGGGCGGCAGCGCCATGCATTGACGCTGAATGTCATTCTCGACACCAGTGGCTCGATGAGCGGCGAGATTGCTTCTGCGCTCGGAGCGATCGCCGATTTCTGCGAGTCCACCGGCATCGACGACATCCGTGTTGTCCAGTGTGATACCGAGGTCACGTCCGACCAAGTGCTCTCGCCCACAGAACTGGCCGACTACCGGATCAGCGGCTATGGCGGCAGCGATCTGACGCCGGGGCTGCTGGCGCTTGCCGATGATCCGCGCGTCAGCGCCGCGATCGTCATCACCGATGGCGACATCACCTATCCGGCACAGGCCGTGCCCTATGCGGTGCTCTGGGCCGTGCCGGGCGAGTCAACCACGTTTTCGCCGCCTTACGGGCGGGTCGTCAGCATGCAGCGGGGGATTGCCACATGAAGGTCGTGCAGGAACTGGTCGCCTATTTCGACCATCGCGGAAAGTTGTCGCGCCGGCAGCTGAACAAGCTGCTCGATGACAACCAGATCGCATCCGACGCCCCGAGCGGCATGCACGGGCTGTGCGACGTCGTGGGCGCGACCTACTATTTCCGCATCACGGGCGCGACCGAAGGGCAGATCTGGGGCACCGACATCTACACCCGCGATTCATCGCTGGGGGTGGCGGCGGTGCATGCGGGCCTCATCAAGCCGGGCGAGGCTGCGGTGCTGAGGGTCACGATCGTCAAGTCGCTGCCGGCCTATCCGGGCAGCACTCGCAACGGCGTCACAACCTCGGATTATGGTGAGTTTCCCCATGCCTGGACGCTCTCCGCGATTTGAGCGGCGGGCAAAGCCAGTTCACAGATCCGTTCGGGGCGAAAAGGACGCTGCCGGCAGCGTGGCCTGGACTGCTGATGGCAAGCACGGCGAGGCGCACCTGTTGGCAGGCGTGCGCCTCGCTCTGCGCGGTTCCTGCGACACTGTCATGCGCACGTCCCGATTGACCTTGCCGGTATCTGGCCATAGTGCCGGGTTTGTCCGAAGGCTGGGCCTTCTTCATTGACTGCGGCTTGGCGCGACACCGCGATGCAATCCACCTTGCCTGTGCTGCTGACCATGGGAGAGCCGGCCGGCATCGGCGGCGAGATCGCGCTGGCGGCCTGGCAGCGGCTCTGCGCCGAAGGACCAGTGTTCTGCCTCCTTGATGATCCTGAGCGCGTCCGCCGCCTTGCCGCAGCATCCGGGCTGGACACGCCGGTCGCCATGATCTCGCATCTGGCAGAGGCTGCCGCCGTTTTTGGTGTCGCCCTGCCTGTACTTGACCTCGGCCATCAGGTGGCGGCGACACCGGGCAAGCCATCATCGGCAACGGCGACAGCCGTGATCGCCAGCATCACGCATGCGACGGAACTGGTGCGCAAAGGCGCCGCCGCCGCTCTTGTCACCAACCCGATCCAGAAAAGCGTGCTCACAGACGCGGGCTTCGCCTTTCCAGGTCACACCGAGTTTCTTGCGCATCTCGCCGGCGTCGAGCGTCCCGTGATGATGCTCGCGGGCCCGGACCTGCGTGTTGTGCCGATCACCATCCATGTGCCGCTGCGGGCCGTGCCGGACCTGCTGACGCTCGATCTGGTGGTCAAGACAGCGGTGATTACCGCCGATGCGCTCCGCCGGCAGTTCGGCCTTGCAAAGCCCCGGCTGGCGCTGGCTGGACTCAATCCGCATGCGGGCGAAAGCGGCACGATCGGCACGGAAGACCGGGACGTTTTGGCGCCGGCGGTTGCGCGGCTCCGGGCGCTCGGCATCGATATCACCGGCCCGCATCCTGCCGACACGCTGTTCCATGCCGAGGCGCGAAGACGCTATGATGTTGCACTGTGCCCGACACATGACCAGGCGCTGATCCCGCTCAAGACACTGGCCTTTGACGAGGGCGTGAATGTCACGCTCGGCCTGCCCTTTGTGCGGACGTCGCCTGATCACGGCACAGCGCTCGACATCGCGGGCATGGGCATCGCAAGACCCGACAGCCTGATCGTCGCGATCCGTCTGGCCGCCATCCTTGGACAACATGCGCAGGAAAGGTCTCCGTCATGAACCAGTCGCTTCGGCTCGGCGTCAACATCGATCACGTCGCCACCGTCCGCAATGCGCGCGGTGGCGTGCATCCTGATCCGGTCCGTGCCGCTCTTGCGGCGATGCAGGCGGGCGCCGACGGGATCACCGCGCACCTGCGCGAAGATCGCCGCCATATTCGCGACGCAGACATGGACCGGCTCAAGGCCGAGGTGCCCCTGCCGCTGAATTTCGAGATGGCGGCCACAGACGAGATGGTGGCGATCGCGCTGCGGGTGAAACCCCACGCGGTCTGCCTGGTGCCCGAGCGCCGCGAGGAGGTGACGACCGAAGGCGGCCTCGACGTCGCGGGTCGGCAGTCGGTCCTGAAGCCCATCGTGGCGCGGCTGGCCGATGCCGGCATCCGCGTCTCGATGTTCATCGCAGCGGACGCCCGCCAGCTGGAGGCGAGTGCAGCCATCGGCGCTGCCGTGATCGAACTGCATACCGGCGCCTATTGCGAGCATCACGGTTCCGAGCGCGCGGCGGAACTCCAGCGCATCACCGCCGCCGCGCGCCTCTCGGGCAAGCTGGGGCTCGAATGCCATGCCGGCCACGGCCTGAGCTATGACAACGTCGGCGCCATCGCCGCGATACCCGACGTCCGCGAACTCAACATCGGGCATTTTCTCATCGGGGAGGCGATCTTCGTCGGGCTCGAAGGGGCCATCCGCGCCATGCGTCGCCGCATGGATGAGGCCCGCAGCAGCAGCTGACGGCGCTGATCAGGACGTCATTCGGGCCAACTGGCGCAAGACCGGGGTCGTGGCAACGACGTTGATCCGCCTGGGTTCCGAAGGAGACAGCCAGGCACCAGGCTGATCATCTCTTGATCTCGCGTGACACCTTTGCCGGTATGGCGTGACGCGCGGCGAAAGGCAGACTGACAGGCGGCGGCTCAAGCCGGCTTTGCTCCCGATCCAGCGCGGCCATACCAGCAGGGCTGGTCACAGCGGGTCCTCTCACCGTATAGGCTGCATGTGGGGGACATCCCCGCGCAGTCAAATTGTGTCATGACCAAGACCTGATCGGAGCACCTCGCCGGGGGCTCGCGCTCGGGATCGGTCCAGGAAGGACTTCGGCCCGCGCCATGCTGTTCACCCGCCGCGACCACGACAGACTTGCAACGATTCTGCGCGAGGCCGCGCAGCGTGAGGTCATTCCGCGCTTCCGTGCGCTCGGCAAGGACGGCGTGCGGCAGAAGAAGTCGGCGATCGATGTGGTGACGGATGCCGATGAACAGGCCGAGCGACGGATCTGCGCGGAACTGGCGGCCGCCTTTCCGGGCGCCTTGCTGATCGGGGAGGAGGCGATGGCCGCCGACGAGCGCCTGCTCGCGAAGCTTCCCGAGGCGGAACTCGCCTTTGTGATCGATCCGGTCGACGGCACCCTGAACTTTGCGTCTGACCTGCCCCTTTTCGCCGTCATGGCCGCCGTGCTGATCCGCGGCGAGGTCGTCGCCGCCGTAATCCACGATCCCAATGTCGACGACACGGCGATGGCGCTGCGCGGCGAGGGGGCCTGGCTGGAGTTCGCCTCGGGCGAGCGGCGCGATCTCAGGGTGGCCACGCCGGGGCCGCTGCACGACATGACCGGCATGGTCTCCTGGAAATACTTCAACGAGCCGCAGCGCAGGCAGATCCCCGGCGCATTCTCGCAGTTTGCGGATGTCTCGTCCCTGCGCTGCTGCGGGCAGGAATATCGACTGGCGGCGGCGGGTCACTGTCACTTCCTGATGTATGGCCGGCTCAATCCCTGGGATCATGCGCCGGGGTCCTTGCTCTATGCCGAGGCCGGAGGCCATGCCCGTCTGCTGCATGACGCACCTTACCGTGCGGGGGCGGTGGCCAATGGGCTGCTTTGTGCGCCGGATCGCGAGAGCTGGCAGGCCATCCGCGGAGCGTTCTTCGGCCAGCGCTAGGCCCGACGCGCTGAGCACGGATGCGCAGGCCGCGCATCGGCATTTCTACCTATAGGCATGGCCCTTTGGCCGGCGCATACTCCTGCAATCCATTTCATGACGCGCCGGAGCTTTGCTCGCCAAAGTCGTGCGTCGGCTAAGTTTCGACGATCAACCCGGCTCAGATGGCAGCAGTAACCCTCTCGAACCTCACAAAGAGCTGGTCGGGAATCACGGCGGTGAACGACGTGAGCCTGGTCGTGCCCGAGGGGCAGCTGGTCGCACTGCTGGGGCCGTCGGGCTGCGGCAAGTCGACGACGCTGCGGCTGATCGCCGGGCTTGAGGAGCCGGTTTCCGGCACCGTCATGATCGGCGGGAGGGATGTCACAAAGCTGCCGCCGTCTGACCGGCGGATTTCGATGGTGTTTCAGTCCTATGCGCTGTTTCCGCACCTGACGGTGGCTGAGAACATCATCTTCGGGCTCAAGGTCCGGAAGGTTGCGCGCGCCGAGCGGGACGAACGCCTGAAGAAGGTCGCCGACATCGTCGAGCTGGCACCGTACCTTCACCGCAAGCCGGGGCAGCTCTCCGGCGGCCAGCGGCAGCGTGTGGCGCTGGCCCGGGCCATCATTGCCGAGCAGCCGGTGTGCCTGATGGACGAGCCCCTGTCGAACCTTGACGCGCAACTCAGACATGAGATGCGAGTCGAGATCAGGGCGCTTCAGCAGCGGCTTGGAATGACGATGGTCTACGTCACCCATGACCAGACTGAAGCGATGACCATGGCCGACACGGTGGTGCTGATGCGCAAGGGTCAGATCGAGCAGGCCGGCCCGCCCGCCGAACTCTATACCCGGCCGGCGACCTCCTTTGTGGCAAGCTTCATCGGTGCGCCGGCCATGAACCTTGTGCCGGAGCAGGATGACCTGCTTGGCATCAGGCCCGAACATATCGGCCTCGGGCAAGGGCCTGACGACGCGGTACGCCGTCAAGGCAACGTCATATCGGTCGAATACATGGGTGCAGATACGATCGTTTCGCTTGCGACGCCGGAAAGCCGGATTTCGATCCGGCTTCCAGGAGCGTCACAAATCCGCGTCGGTGACAGATTGACTGCGCACTGGGCAAGCAGCGCCCAATGCCGGTTCAATGCTCGGGGGCAGCGGATCAACTAGGTCAAACAGATGACGCAACTCAACAGGGGACGGGAATTCACCATGGCAAAACTCACACGCAGGGCCTTTTCGGCGCTCGCATTGTCGGCGCCCTTTGTCTCTCGGGCCGCTCTGGCGAACGACACCGAAGTGCGCATGTACTTTCCGGTCGCCGTTGGTGGTCCGGTCACGAAGATCATCGATGACTATGCAGCCGCCTTCGAGAAGGCCAACCCTGGCATCAAGATCAAGCCGGTTTATTCGGGGGACTATGTCCAGACGATCACGAAAGTGCTGACCGCGATCAAGGGCGGGGACGTGCCGGAAACGGCCATCCTGCTGGCCGCCGACCTCTACACGCTGTTCGACGAGGACGTGATCGTTCCGATCGACAACTTCATCAAGACCGATGCCGACAAGGCCTGGCTTGCTTCGTTCTATCCGGCCTTCATGGAGAATGCGCGGGTCGACGGAAAGACATTTGCGATCCCGTTCCAGCGTTCGACGCCGGTGCTCTACTACAACAAGGACGCATTCAAGGCCGCTGGCCTCGACCCCAACAAGGGTCCGGCGAACTGGGCCGAGATGCGCGAGATGGCCAAGAAGCTGACGAAGAAGGACGCGTCCGGCGCCGTCACGCAATGGGGCATCCAGATCCCGTCCGACGGCAACACCGGCTGGCTCTTCACCGGCATTACCACCGGCAACAGCGTCCGCCTCAACAATGCCAAGGGCAACCAGGTGTTCTACGACGATCCGAAGGTGATCGAGGCCGCCAGCGCCTGGCATGACCTGTCCCGCGCCGACGCCAGCCACCCGCCGGGGATCATCTCCTGGGGCGCGACGCCAAGGGACTTCCTCGAAGGCAAGGCGGCCATGATCTGGCACACGACCGGCAACCTGACGAACATCAAGCAGAACGCCAAGTTCGAGTTTGGTGTGACCTGGTTGCCGGGCATGCGCCAGAACGGCGCCCCGACCGGCGGCGGCAACTTCTATGTCTTCAAGGGCGTTTCGCCGGCAAAGCAGGAAGCGGTGTTCAAGTTCATCAAGTTCATGACAGAGCCGGAGATCGCCGCCGATTGGTCTGTCAAGACGGGCTATATCGCGACCTCGGCAGCGGCCTACGCCACGCCGACGCTGAAGAGCTACACCGATGGCTTCCCGCAGGCGATCGTGGCGCGCGAACAGCTCCAGCATGCGGTTTCAGAACTCACCGTTCACGAGAACCAGCGCGTCACCAAATTCATGAACGACGCGATCCAGGCCATCCTGACCGGGGCGCGCCCGGCGGATGTCGCCATGAAGCAGGCGCAGGCGGAAGCGATGCGCGTGCTCGCCGCCTACAAGTGACAGGCTGACCAACCAGGACAGCGCCGGCGCCCGCAAGGATGCCGGCGCTTCCGCTCCGCATGATGACAGGCTCCCGCAACTCCCTCCACGCTTGGCTGCTGGTTCTTCCGGCCTGCGTTCTGCTGGCTGCCTTCACGCATATCCCGATCGTCACGACGTTCATCCACAGCTTCTATTCGACGCCGCGCCCGCGCCGCCCGTCGCGTTTCGTCGGCCTCGACAACTACGAGGCGATGCTCAGCGATCCAATTTTCTGGAAGGCGCTGTGGAACAACGCGATCTACGCGCTGACATCGGTGCCGATCTCGATCGCGCTGGCGATGCTCATGGCCCTGTTTGTCAACGGCAAGTTGCGGGGCAAGGGCTTTGTCAGGCTGGCCTATTTCACCCCGACCGTCCTGCCGATGATCGCTGTCGCGAACATCTGGCTGTTTTTTTACAACCCGCAGTACGGGCTCATCGACCAGTTGCTCAAGCCGTTCGGCATCGTCGGGGTCAACTGGCTCGGCACCCAGTCGACGGCGTTGTGGTGCCTCATCGTCGTCGCTGTCTGGAAAGAAGCCGGCTTCTTCATGATCTTCTATCTTGCGGCGCTGCAGAACATCTCTCCGGACCTGCGCGAGGCTGCGGCCATCGAAGGCGCAAGCCGCTGGACCTTCTTCTGGCGCGTGGTCTTTCCGCTGCTCATGCCGACCACGTTGTTCGTCATGGTCAACGCGGTGATCAACGCCTTCAGGCTGGTCGACCACATCTTCGTCATGACGGGCGGTGGGCCGGACAACTCCACTTCGGTGCTGCTGTTCCACATCTACACCGTCGGCTTCCGCTTCTTCGACCAAGCTTATGCCGCGACCCTGACGATGGTGCTGCTGGCCATCCTCGCGCTGATCGCCATCGGCCAGTTCGTGCTTACCGACAAGCGCGTGCACTACGAATGAGCCTGATCAACCATGACAACGCGGCGGGGGAATGGCTTGAGACCGTTGCCGCCTGGACGCTGGGGCTGCTCTGGCTGCTGCCGCTGCTCTTTGCGGTGTGGACGGCGTTTCACCCCAGCGCTTATATCGCGACCTTTGACCTGTTCGCGCCGCTGACGCTGGAGAATTTTGTCACGGCCTGGAAGGCTGCGCCCTTCGCGCGTTACCTCCTCAACACGGTCGTGCTCGTAACCGGCATCCTGATCGTCCAGTTCATCCTGTGCACGCTCGCTGCGTTTGCCTTCGCGCGGTTTGATTTCGCAGGCCGCGACATCCTGTTTGCGCTGGTGCTGGTCCAGTTGATGGTCTCGCCGGACATCCTGATCCTCGAGAACTATATCACCATCCGCAGCCTTGGGCTGGTGGACACGCTGCCGGCCATCGCGCTGCCCTATCTGGCCTCGGCCTTCGGCATTTTCCTGCTGCGCCAGACCTTCAAATCCATCCCCAAGGATTTCGAGGAAGCCGCGCGGATCGAGGGCTGCTCGACGCTGGGTGTGCTGTGGCGGGTCTACATCCCGCTCGGCAAGCCGATCTATCTGGCATACGGGCTGGTACTGGTCAGCTTCCACTGGAACAATTACCTGTGGCCGCTGATCATCACCAATTCGGTGAGCACGAGGCCGCTGACGGTCGGGCTCGCGATCTTCGCCTCACCGGATCAGGGAATCGACTGGTCCGTGATCTGCGCGGCAACCCTGATGACATCGGGGCCGCTGCTGATCGCGTTCCTGCTGTTCCAGCGCCAGTTCGTCCAGAGCTTCATGCGGGCCGGCGTGCGCTGATGCGGCTGATCAGCTGGAACATCCAGTGGGCGCTCGGCACGGATGGCGTCATGGATCCTGCGCGTATTGTTGATCACGCCAGAGCGATGGCGGATTTCGACGTGCTGTGCCTGCAAGAGGTGGCCGATAACTGGCCGGAGCTGAAAGCCTCGCCTGCAGCCGATCAATTCGCAGCATTTGCCGAATTGTTGCCGGGCTATCAGGCGATGTCCGGCGTGGCGCTCGAAACGCGCGACGGGGCGGGGCGCCCGAAGCGATTCGGCAACATGATCCTGACCCGGCTGCCCGTCGTTCAGGTGATGCAGCATATCCTGCCCTGGCCTGCGGTCGGCACGAACAACATGCCGCGCGGATTGATCGAGGCCGTGGTGCTAGGCGCGTCCGGGCCCGTGCGCCTGATGACCACGCATCTGGAATACTCGCATTCCGACATCCGCCAGCAGCAGGTCGAAGCGATCCGGGGCATTCACGCCAGCGCCTGCGCCCGTGCGTCGTTTCCCCGCGCTGACGGGCCTGGCACCTATGCGCGGACGGCAGCGGCAATGTCAGCGATCCTCACCGGGGACTTCAATATGAAGCCGGATGATCCCACGAAACACCGCCTCAGCGAACCGTTTGATCAGGGCTGGCCAAGCCTTGTCGACGGCTGGATGGCGCTGAACGGCATACTCCCGCATCCGCTGACCTCGTGCATCGTCGACCGCAGTTATGGCGAGCCGCACTGCTGCGACTATATTCTGGTCACCGAAGACCTCGCGCCTCGGATAAGACGCATCGTTTGCGACGAAGCGACCCGCGCGTCGGACCACCAGCCTCTTCTGATCGAGATGGAGCTATGACGATCCGCATCGCCCAGATTTCGGACCTGCACGTCTCGGCCGAGAAGCCCTTCTTCAACGCCAACATGCAGCTCGCCATGGACGCGTTGCGGCGGGCAAAGCCCGATCTTGTCCTCAATACGGGCGATCTTGGCCTCTTTGGCGAGCGCGACAATGGCGACCTCGCGGTGGCGATAGAGGCTCACGCGGCGCTGGGGCTTGAGACGCGGATTGTGCCGGGCAACCATGATGTCGGCGAACATCCGGACATTCCTGGCAGGGTCTGGGTCGATGAGGCCAGCCTTGCCCGCTATCGAAGCCGCGTCGGAGCCGATTTCTGGACGCTCGACCTGCCGGGCTGGCGGCTGGTCGGGCTCAACTCGCTGATCATTGGCACCGGCCTGTCAGGCGACGAGGAACAGGTCGGCATGCTGTGCAGAGCGACGCAGGAGCGAGGCGGCCGCGCGCTCTGCCTCGTCATGCACAAGCCGCTGTGTGATCTGGATCTGGAAGATTCCGTCGTCAGCAATCGCTTCGCCACTTTGCCGGCGCGGCGAAAACTGCTCGCAGCGCTGGGCCGCGTGCAGCCGAACCTCATCATCTGCGGGCATGTCCACCAGTACCGCGATCTGGCAATTGCGGGCACGCGCCCCACATCTGGGGTCCGGCTGCGTCCTTCGTGATCGGCGATCCATGGCAGCCATCCTATGGCGCCAAGCCGGTGGGCTATCTCGAACATCTGTTCCACGCAGACGGCACGCACGCGCATCGGCTTATGACCATCCGCGACCTCGTGCACCACGACCTCGCCCTTATGCCTGAGGTCTATGGCGACGTGACCGCCCGGGGCTTCGGCAACGCCTGAGAGGGGGCGCCCGCCTGCATGGGCCTCAAACGAGGCTGCGGACAGTTCGCGCTTCGGCAGGACAAGACCAAGCGCACGGGATCGATTGTCTGGCACCTTGCGGTGCAGAACAGATGTGAGCCTGTCACCTTGTGCTCCAGCAACGACGGCTCCTCGCATCGGCGCTTTCCGGCAGGCTTGTCGACTTGCTTGGCGCTCCGCCATCAGGGCAGGTTGTCGCGAAGGAAAATCTCGATCCTGATGCGCTCCTGATCCAACAGGATCGGGGTGCGCTCGCAGTGAGCGAGCAAGATGCGCGCCGCCGAACGCGCCTCGTGTCCCGCGTCCTGGTTGATGATTGCATCGGCGACACCGCTCAGCAGGCAGCGGCGGGCATCCGGTGTCAGCTCATGTGCGATCCACACCAACTCGTTTGCCCGGCCCGAAGCGCGCAAGGCGGCCGCAATGCCTTCGTTGCCAGCACCGACATTGTAGATGCCGACAAGGCCGGGCGAGTCCTGAAGCAGGCGAGCGACAATCATGTGGTTGCGCTCGTTGTCGTCCCGCCCTTCCAAGGCGGGCAGAACCTGCAGGTGCGGGTACTCTCCTGACAGGACCTGCAGAAAGCCGAAATGCCGTTCGGAGTGGTCACGCAGCGCCATCGATCCGACCAGCACCGCGACCTGACCTGGGCGCTGCACAAGGAAACGGCCCATCATGGAGGCAGCAGTCCGCCCGGCGGCCGGGTTGTCGATGCCGACGTAGTGGGCGCGCCGGGCGGATGGCGTGTCGGACACAAGTGTCACGACATGGACCGACCGGTCAGCCAGATCGTCGATCGCGGAGCGCACTGCGGGATGATCGAGCGCGACCACCGCAACGCCGTCATAGACGGGTGGCAAATGGCGCAAGGCGGAGGCGAGCGCATCGGGATCGAATACGTCGACCCGCAAGATGTCGACATAGGTCTGCTGCAACTCGAGCCATTCTGCGGTCGTGGCGACATGCGCAGACAGTTGCTCCATGAACGGGTTGATGCTGGACGGCAGGAGGAAGGCGAAGCGGTGTCGTCTGTTTCTGGCCAGCCGTGCCGCCGCAACATTCGTCTTGTAGCCAAGCTTCGAGATCGCGCGCTCGACCCGCGCGACGGTCTTGGACCGAACCCCCTGCCTGTGATTGACAACCCGGTCAGCAGTCGCGAGCGATACGCCGGCCTCGCGCGCCACATCCTCAAGCGTCAGACGTCCATTGTCCATGCGTGTTTGGCCCTATCGCGCTGCCCAAAGCATCCCGCGTGTCATCAGGGTGCGGATCTCCGGAATGTCCAGCTCATAAGCCCGATGGCCCAGCGCCGAGTAGAAGACGCGGCCCTTGCCAAACATTTTCTTCCAGACCTGCGGCATCACCACACCTTTGGCCCAGGGCGCATGCTCGCCAGAAAACGTTGTTGTCGCCAGAACCTCGATGCCGGGATCGATGTGCATGTAGTACTGCTCGGAGCGATGTTCGAAGCTACCGATGCCAGCCATGATCGGATCATCCGGTCGCGTGATGTCCACCGTGTAGTCGATGATGTTGCCGGGATGGGCGACCCATTGCCCGCCACACATGAACTGGTAGTCGACAGAGTCGCGGAAGGCGTCGCACATGCCGCCATGGTGGCCTGCGAGGCCCACGCCACCCTTCACCGCTTCACAGAGCGCCAAGGCCTCCGGCTTCTCGATCTTGGACATGGTGTAGATCGGGATGATCAGGGAGTAGTCCCTGATGGCAGGGTCAAGAAAGGCCTCCGTTTTGGTCTCGATCCGGACGTCAAAACCCTCGGCCTTGAGCCAGCCCCGGATCATCGAGGCACAAAGGTCGGGATCGTGGCCGGCCCAGCCGCCCCAAACGATCATTGCGGTCTTTGTCATGCTGATCCTCGTTTCAATCAAGTTGGCCGGTCGCAAGCCCCGCAGGCATCATCGCCGGGCGTTCAACGGTGGTTTCAAGCTTTACGCGGCGCCCCTCGTCGGACGAAATCTGGAAGGCTTCCATGGCTTCGAGCGCATGCAGCGCCAGTGCCCCGCTCGCACGATGTGGCCGTCCTGCAAGGATGGCAGCCGCCATGTCCGCAACGCCGATCGAGCGGAATTCGCCATCCGTGTTGCCGTGGGTGTGCGGCTGGACTTCCCAGTCGCCTCCTGTTTTCGCCAACACAACCTCGCCACCAAAGCGATTCGGATCCGGGACCAGCAGGCTGCCCGCCGTTCCGTAGATCTCGATCGGCGTGTGCTTGTGCTTGGGCACATCGAAGCTCATCAGGATCGATATGACGGCGCCCGAAACGAATTCCAGCATACCCGCGACATGGGTGGATACTTCGACCGGAATGGCCGAGCCATTCAGCGGGCCGTTGCCGACGATGCGCTCTGACCTTGGCCTGGTCGCCGCGCCCATCACAGAGGCGATCGGTCCAAGCAGCTGGATCAGATCGGTGATGTAGTATGGTCCCATGTCAAGCATGGGGCCACCGCCCCTGAGATAGTAAAAGCCCGGCGCCGGATGCCAGCGTTCATGCCCTGGGCAACCGAAGATGGCCGTTCCGGCCACCGGCGTGCCGATGGCGCCATCGTCAATCAGTTTGCGGGCCGTCTGGTGGCCGCCACCAAGGAAGGTATCTGGAGCACAGCCTACCCGCAGATTCTTCTGCGCGGCAAGGTCCATCACCTTTCGGGCCTCCACCATGTTGACGCCAAGCGGCTTCTCGGAGTGCACGTGCTTACCCGCATTGAGCACAGCCAGGCTGACATCCGTGTGCGCGAGCGGCACCGTCAGGTTGACAACAATCTCGACATCATCGCGCTTCAGCATCTGATCGACGCGCATGGCCGGAACGCCGAATTCTGCGCCCCGCGCTTCCGCAGGCGCTGATCGCATGTCCGCGACCGCCTTCAGCTCAATTGTCGAGAATCGCTGCATTGCGGTCATGTAGGCCTTGCTGATCACACCGCATCCGATGACGCCAACACCAATCTTTCTCATGTCAAACTCCGGTCAGTCGTTGAAAACGGTCAGCCCTTCACCGAGCCCGCCGTGAGCCCGGCGACGATGTGCTTTTGGGCAAAGAAGAAGAGCAGGATGGTCGGCAGGATGGTCAGCGTGATGAACGCCAGGATCAGGTGCCATTCGGTGGAATACTCGCCCTGGTACACCATGATCCCCAGCGGCCAGGGATAAAGGCTGTCCGAATTGAGCATCACCAGGGGTACGAGGTAAGCGTTCCAGGAATGGACAAAGGTGATCGTGCCGACCGTCGCCAGGATCGGACGCGACAGCGGAAGCGTCACATAACGGAAGAAGTTGATGTAGCTGCAACCATCCACCAGCGCCGCTTCCAGCAACTCGCCAGGCAGGTCCTTGAAGAAGCGACGCATCAGCAGGATGCTCATGGCGAGGGCAAACGCAACCTGCGGCAGCACGACGCCGAAATAGGAATCGAGCAATCCCAGATCGCGAACCTTGATGAACATTGGCAGGATGGCTGTGGCGGCCGGGAAGAGCAGTCCCATCGTCAGGTAATTGAGCAGCATCCGGGAGCCGAAAAAGTGGAGGTGCGCGAAGGCGAACGCCGCCATCGATGCCACCAGCAGCGTGATCACCACCGTCAGCGACGCGATGACCAACGAATTAAATAGCAGTTGCCAGTATCGTTTCGACCCAAGAATTCCGGCGTAGTTTTCCCACTCCCACACCTGAGGCAAGCCGAACGGATTGGTGCGCAGTTCGCCAAGCGATTTCAATCCGCCAAGCAGCGTCGCGATCAGCGGTGTAACGACGAAGATCAGGACGATGCCGAGGAATGCCGCCTTGGCGAAGGCGGTCGGGCTCCAGCCATCTTCCGAGAACGGGACTGTCGAGTTGTCCTCACTCATCGCGCATGATCCAGCGCTTGTAGCCAAAGGCGAAGGTGACGCAGACCACGAACAGGATGACGCCCACCGCCGAGCCGAAGCCAACCCGCATCCGGGTGACGCCGAAATTGTACAGGAAGCTCACCATTGTGTGCGAGGAGTCGGCCGGTCCGCCCCGGGTCAGCGGCATGACCAGATCGAACAGTTGCAGCGAGCCCACGATGGCGAAGAACACCGACAACCGGATCGTCGGGTAGAGTGTCGGGATCACGATAAAGCGCAGGACCTGCCACCGTGTGGCACCGTCAATGCGCGCGGCCTCCACCATGTTTCTGTCCATGCCCTGCAACGCGGCAATGAACAGCATCATGTGAAAGCCGAAGTACTTCCAGACAACGACGAGGAGGATGGCAGGAAAGGCTGTCGTGCTGCTCGCGAGGAGATGAGGTGCTTCTGCGCCGAACACCCTGTAGATCGCGGCCAGCAGCCCGTAGTCACCATCATAGACGAAGCTGAAGATCAGGCCCGTGGCGATTTCGGCCAGGATATAGGGCAGAAAGAATACCATCCGCAGGGCGACCGCACCGCGAAACCTGTCTGCGAGAATGATAGCGAGCGCCAGTGCCAGGGGCAGTTGCACAAGCAAGGAAACCGCGATGATCAGCAGGTTGTTCTTGAACGCTGTCGCAAAGGCCTTGTGCCCGAAGACGAAGCGGTAGTTGTCGAGCCCGATCCAATTGACCGGCACGCCGAAGCCGTTCCAGTTGAACCCTGAATACCACGCGGCCTCGCCAATCGGGAGCACCACGAACAGGGTGAACAGCATCAGGGCCGGCGGCAGGAACAGGACAAGGGTCGTCAGTTTGCCCGAGCCATCGGAGCGCAGACTGAGAGCAGTCATAAGACCTCCGATGTTCGGGCGAACAAGACCCCGGGCGAAGAAAGCCGCATCGCCCGGGGGTGCGCTTCAGTTCCCTTGCTTGAATGCGTCCTGAATGGCCTTGGCGACCTGCTTGGGCGTCATCGTGCCGCCGGCCAGTTCGGCGGTTGCATCATTGACCACACGGCCAACAGACGGGCCGAGGTCCTGATCCCAGAAGTTCTGGTGATATTTCGACTTTGCGATGTTCTGGGCGATGTTGCGCATGAAGGCGCTTCCGAGGCCAGACTCAGCGCCCGTGACTGTCGGGATCAGGAAATTGCCCGCTGCAAGCCGCTTCTGCACATCCGGCGAGATGAAGTGCATGACGAAGTTCACGGCTTCCTTTGGCGCGCCCTTGGTGATGAGCCAACCGTTGACGCCGCCAAGCGTGTCACTGGGCTCGCCCTTGCCGCCCGGCACGACGGGGAAGTTGATCCACGCCAGCTTGTCGTCGGAGATGCCAACCTTGTCGGCCGCGAACACCTTCTGCGTATGGTAGAAGGACGAGATCGCAAGGATCATCGCAGCTTTGCCGTCGCCGAAATGCCCGATGGCCTGCTGGCTCTTGAAACCCAGGAACCCATTCTGGAACGGCTGCAGGTCGATGAGTTGCTTGAACAGTTCTCCCGCTTTCTGGAAGGTGTCGGCCTCGAAGCCGCCATCCTGACCCCTGAGCGCGGCATCGAACGCCGCTTTTCCGCCCATGCGGCCGGCAAGATGCGTCCAGTAGAAGTGGACGGGCCACTTGTCCGCCCCGCCAACTGCGATCGGCGTGATGCCAGCGGCCTTGAGTTTCTTCGTCGCGTCGAGCAGATCATCCCAGGTCAATATCTTAGCGGCATCGAGCCCGGCCTTCGCGAGCAGTTCCTTGTTGGCCATGAAGCCGACCTGCGAGACGGTGTGGGGCAGGCCGTAGATCTTGCCGCCGACTGTGAAGGACTCAACCGCGCTCGGTGACAGGGACGCCTTGAAGTTCTGGACCTGGGCAGTGATATCCTCCAGTACGCCGGCTTCAACTTGCGCTTTCAGAACGCCGCCGGCCCAGCTGTAGATGATGTGCGGGCGATCCCGCGACTGGAGCAGTGTCGGCGCCTTGGCCTTGTAGGCCTCATTCTCAAGATACTGCATGTCGACCTTGACGCCCGGATTCTTGGATTCGAAGTCGCGTGCGACTTCTTCCCAGATCTTCACCTGGGCCGGGTTGGCCTCGATATGCAGCCATTTGACGGTCACTTGCGCTGCCGCAAGTCCGGTTGACAGCGCCAGGGCGGCAGCTGCCAGAAAGCCACGCATGAACAGTCCCATCGTTTCCTCCATCTTCTTGTTTGTTGCCAACAGGGGTAACGTCAACGTTTGAGGTGCGCAACTCAAATTTTGATGTTATCCCGGCATGAACGGTTCGGTCGGTTGAGGAGACAATGATGGCGGGCGCGGTTTATCCGGATCTGAGGGACAAGGTCGTGCTGGTCACGGGCGGTGGCAGCGGCATTGGCGAGGCTATCGTCCGCCGTTTTGTCTGTCAGGGATCGAAGACGGCCTTCATCGACATCCAGAGAGACCCGTCGGAAGCCCTCGTGCGTGATCTCGCGGGAATCGGGACAGTGCATTTTGAACATGCGGATTTGACCGACACGTCAGAACTGCGCGCCGCGATCGATCGGGTCCGGACAAAGCTCGGGCCCGTCGATGTGCTGGTCAACAACGCGGCGCATGATCAACGTCATCCGACGCTTGAGGTGACACCGGAGTACTGGGACGACCGGATCGCGGTGAACCTCAAGCATCAGTTCTTCGCGGCGCAGGCGGTTCTGCCGGACATGATGGTCAAGAAGAACGGTTCGATCATCAATTTCGGATCGACCTCATGGATGATCGGGCAGGGCGGCATGGCGGCCTACACAGCCGCCAAATCCGCGGTTCTGGGATTGACCCGTTCGCTCGCCCGGGATTTCGGGCCTTACAACATCCGTGTCAACGCGATTGCGCCCGGCTGGATCATGACGCAACGCCAGATTGACCTCTGGCTCACGCCAGAGAGCGAGAAAGAGCTTCTCAACCGGCAGTGTCTGAAGCGAAAGCTGGTGCCCGATGACATCGCCAGGACAACGCTGTTCTTTGCATCGGAAGAGGCCAGCGCCTGCACCAACCAGCAGTATGTCGTCGATGGCGGGTGGGTCTAGCCTGCGCGGCGATGCTCTGAAAGTCGTTGCCGCTTGCCGATCACCCGTGGGGGCGCCTGCCTTCAGCATCAAGGCCATCATCCGAAGCGTCATCCGCCCATTGGCGCAAATCCAATGCGTGCAGCGAACCCAGAACGGAAGAAACCTGCGATGGTGTCGCCGACTGCGGCATCAAAGCGTGCGGACAGCGCTGACAAAACCACTACTGACCGTTCGTACAAGCCGGGTTAGCGGCATGCCGCGATCAAGGCGAAGCTTCGTAAAAAGACCGATGGCGCGTCATGGCGAAATGCGCAAGATTGGTCCCTGAGCTACGCTTCCGGCAAACAGGGCTGAAACAGCAGGTCAAGGCTTTCTGCGGCACATGCATCGCCACGTCATCTTCATTACCTCGCCGCTTGAAGCGTCCCATGTCGCGCGCATTCGGTCTGTCGCCGGGGCCGATGTCGATGTGACCCATGAGCCAGACCTTCTGCCCCAAACGCGCTACGTTGCTGACCACAAGGGCGTTCCGGGTTTCAAGCGAACTGCTGATCAGGAATTGCGTTGGCGATCGCATCTTCAAAGAGCGACCATTCTGTGGGATTTCCCGGCAGGAAGCCCCGAACAGGGCGGGGGGCTGAGCTTGGCTCCCAACGTCAGCTGGGTTCAGACAACCAGTTCGGGCGTCGGCCAGCAGGTCAAGGACTTCGGCCTGGTGGACAGTGATGTGCTCGTGACCACCGCCCGGGGTGTGCATGCCAAGCCGTTGGCGGAATTCGCGATGATGGCCTTGCTCAATCATACAAAGCGGCTTTCGCACCTGATGGAAGAGCAGCGCGCCCATCGTTGGGAGCGGTATTGCGGTGAAGGGCTGAGCGGGAAAACGCTTCTTGTTGTTGGCTCAGGCAAGGTTGGATCGGAAGTCGGCCGGCTGGCCGGCGCCTTTGGCATGCGCGTTGAAGCGATCGTGCGGCGTCCCGGGCCTGATCGCTCCGCGGAATTGAACGCCGACGCTGTCTTTGGTCTCGACCGGCTTGATGAGGCGGTTGGGCGCGCTGACGCCATCGTTCTGGCCGCGCCCCATACGCCCCTGACGGATGGTCTCTTCGGCCGGGCGGTGATTGCGCTCATGAAGCGGGGTATCGTCTTCATCAACATCGGCCGTGGACAACTGGTCGACGAGGATGCCCTGATTGAGGCTCTCCAGGATGGGCGGATCGGGTTTGCGGCGCTCGATGTCGCCAGGGTCGAGCCGCTTCCGTCGGCGTCCCCACTCTGGGACTTGCCGAACGTGCTGATTTCACCTCACTCGGCGAGCACGATCTCGTCGGAGAATGAGGCGATTACGGACATTTTTTGTCATAATATCCCGCTGTTTCTCAATGGAAGCAGAAGTGCCATGCTGAATGTGCTCAACAAGGCCGAGATGTACTGATCGAAGACAGGAATGCCCGATCATTCGGGTTGCAATGATGCGACATAAAGCAATGCGCGGGAGCAAGACGATGACATCGAAGCGGACCAGCCTCCTCATTCCGGCCGTCCTTTCAGGAGTGTTTCTTTCGGGTATGGCTTTCGCCCAGCAAGCGACTCCCCAGTATGGCGGACAGCTGGTCTACGCGCAGTCAGGCGAGAAATTCACGCTGTTCATGGGGCGGAATACCGACCAGTCGGCTCAGGATGTCTGGCTCAACGCTTGCGAAACCCTCGTCGACATGAATGAGAAGAACGAGATTACGCCGCTTCTGGCCCGCAGTTGGACTGTGTCGGCGGACCGCAAGAAGGTGACGTTCAAGCTTCAGGAAGGGGTGAAGTTTCATGATGGCACGCCCTTCAACGCAGAGGCAGCCGCCTTTGTCTTCAATGAGGCCAAGGAGAAAAAATTCCTCTATATCAGCCTGCTTGAAGGGTTCGAGAAAGCCACCGCCGATTCAGAATACGAGATGTCCTTCCATCTCGAGGCGCCGTTCGCCGCGCTGCTGCCGACGCTTGGTTACCGCCCGCTCTGCATTTTCAGCCCGACCGCTTACAAGACCAAGGGCGAAGCCGGTCTCGCCACGCAGATTGTTGGCACGGGACCCTTCGTGCATACAAAATATGTCAAGGGTGAATATACGCTTTTTGAAAGAAACAAGGAATACTGGCAGAAGGGAAAGCCTTATCTCGACAGTATAAAGATCATCATTGTTCCGGATGCTTCCACGCGTACTGCTATGCTGGAGCGCGGCGAAATTGACCGTACCGTCCAACTGGGTGACCTTGAACTGGCGCGCCTCGAGCGGAACAAATCCATCAACGTCAGGACGGTCCCCAGCACCAGGCAGTTCTACGTGGTGCTCAACCACCGCATCGCGCCGATGAACGATCCCAAATTCCGCATCGCGCTTAACCATGCCATCGACAAGGCTGGGATCGTCGAGAGCGTGTTTGCCGGTCGGGGCGCGGCCTTGATGAAGGCGCCGACCATGACCGACGGCGTGGTCGCGTTCACCGACATGCGCCAGCCGGGCGAGGACACGATTTTCCCGTACAATGTGGCCAAGGCCAAGGCGCTCCTGAAGGAGGCGGGCTATGAGGTGCGCGACAGCGATGGCTTCCTCAAGGACTCCAAGGGCCAGCGCCTGCGCCTGAAATTGTGGACGCCACGGGGCGCAACCAAAGGCGACTATCAGGTTGCCCAGTTGGTCCAAACGTTCCTGACCCAGTTGGGAATCGGCGTTGATCTGACCGTCATGGAAAGCGCTGCCTTCAGCTCGGCCATGAATCAGGGGCCGGAGGACGCCAAATACGACATGGCGTTGTTGTCCTGGGGCATACCGACCGCCGATCCGGACCAACCGATGATGTACTTCACGCATACGCGTGCCTGGAAGCCGGTGGGCGCCAACCGCATGTTCTTCTCGGATGCGGAAATTGACCGCATCGCTGATCTCGCGCATGTCGAAATCGATGAGGCCAAACGCAAGGAATACGTCAGGCAGTGGATGGCGAGGCTGTTGGTGACTGCGCCCGTCATCTACCTGCCGACCCTCAACCTGGGCCTCGCGGGCCGGACCTATCTCAAGGGCGACCAGATTCTCGCTGTCGACAATTACCCTGCCCACTTCGCCTGGTTCGACAAGGCCGAGATGGAGCGACAGGGCGTGCGTCGCTGACAGCTTTGCTCAGGCTCTGAAACCGCACGGCGGCGCCAGGCTGGGTGCGAGATGTCAGCGGTCTTAAGAGCCGGACACGGCGGTGGGGAGAACGGTCGAAGATGCGAAGCAAACCTGAGAGGATACAGTCTTGCTGGGCATGATCGTTGGACGGCTCGGCTTCATGGTGCTCGCCGGGCTTCTCCTGATTTCCTTCCTGTTCGCGCTGTTTCACATCATCCCGGGCGATCCGGCCGTCCTGCTCGCCGGCGACAACGCTCCCAAGGTTGTCGTGGACGCCATTCGCAAGGCTTACGGGTTTGATCGCCCGCTGCATGTCCAATACTTCACCTATATGGGCAATGTGCTCACAGGCGATTTCGGCGTTTCGAACTACAACCGCCAGCCGGTGCTGGGCATTGTCATCACGCGGGTTCTCAACACGGCGCAGCTTGCCTCGCTGGCCATGCTCTTCGCCGTTTTCGTCAGCCTTGCCTTCGGGTCGTTGTCCGCGATGTTCTGGGGTAACCCGCTCGACAAGGTTGTGACAGTGGCGTCTTTGGTTGGAATCTGCTTGCCTGTCTTTGTCACCGGCATCGCCATGATCTATTTTTTCGGCGTCTATCTCGAATGGCTGCCGATCGCCGGCATGGCCACCTGGTCGAACTACATCTTGCCGGTTGTGACCCTGGGGGCCTACCAGGCCGCGATCTTTACCCGCATGGTGCGTTCTTGCATGATCGATGCGCTGGGAAAGGACTTCATCGTGACTGCGCGGGCGAAGGGCGTGCCGGAGATCCAGATCGTCTTCAAACACGCCATGCGCAACGCGCTCTTGCCGATCGTCACGCTGTTCGGGCTTGGCTTCGGACATACCCTGGGCGGCTCGGTCGTCATCGAGTCAATCTTCAACTGGCCGGGCCTCGGAAGGCTGATGGTCGAGTCCGTGCAGACACGCGACCTGCCCATCATCCAGGCTTCGATCTTCTTCTTTGCGATCATCTTCATCACGCTCAACATGATCGTGGATGTTCTCTACACGTGGATCGACCCGAGGATTTCCTATGACTAGCGCATGGCATGCGGGGACCGGTTCCTGAATGGATTTTCTTCGGCGTTTCGCTCAGGACCGCGTAGGTTTGGCTTTCAGCTTTGTCCTGCTTGCGCTGGCGGTCGTGGCGCTCACCGCGCAATGGATCGCGCCATATGACCCGTTTGCCATCAGTCTGAGACAGGGCATGCGGCCGCCGTCATGGACAAACTGGCTTGGAACCGATCAGTTCGGGCGCGATGTCTTCTCCAGGGTCCTGCTGGCGACCCAGGTGACCTCCAAGATCGCGATTTCGTCGATCCTGTTTGCTGTCCTGATCGGCGTGCCGGTCGGGATGTTCGTTGGTTACAGGGGCGGCATGGCGGAAGCGATCGTAATGCGGATGACCGATGTGCTTCTGATCTTCCCGATCATCCTTCTGGCGATCGTCATTGTCGTGATTGCCGGCCCTTCGGAGAGAGGAGTCGTCATCGCGCTTGGGTTGTCGCAGATGCCGCAGTTCATTCGTATTACGCGAGGCGTCACCCTCTCCATCAAGGAAGAGCTTTATGTCGAAGCAGCGATCGCCGCAGGCGCCAGCACGCCAAGCATCCTTCTGCGCCATATCTGGCCGAACATCTCGGCCCCCATTGTCGTGCAGGCAACATTGACCTTGCCGGTTTTTGTGCTGAACACCGCCGCGCTCAGCTATCTTGGACTTGGCGTCCAGCCTCCCAATCCCGAATGGGGGCAGATGCTCAACGAGGCCAAGGAGGTTCTGGCCAGCGCTCCCTATCTGATCATCGGCCCCTCCGTCGCGCTGTTTCTGTCGGTGCTTGCCGCCAACCTTGTCGGCGATGCGTTGCAGGAGACGCTCAATCCGAAACTGAAGGGACGCAGGTTGAAGCGGCCACCGGTCTTCGGCCCCGCACGGCTTCCTGGCGCCAGGGAAACCGGCAATTGAAATCTTTGCTCGATGTCAGAGACCTGAAGGTCAGGTTCATCACCGAAAGCGGGGTTGCGCGCGCGGTCGATGGCGTTGATCTCAGCATCCATGCGGGCAAGACGCTTGGGGTGGTCGGTGAAAGCGGGTGCGGGAAATCAGTCACCTCGCGCGCAATCATGGGTCTGGTCGAAATGCCGGGCTGGATCGAGTCGGGCCAGATCCTTTTCCAGAGCAAGGACGGCCCTGTCGATCTGGCCGCGCTGCCGCCTAGGGGACAGCGCATGCGCGGCATTCGCGGCCGCGAAATCGCAATGATCTTCCAGGAGCCGATGACGGCCCTCAATCCCGTCCTGACCATCGGCGACCAGATCATTGAAGCCATGCAGGTCCATGGCGCCATCGATCGCCGCATGGCCCGTGAGCGCGCGCTGGCTGGACTGGCCGCCGTCCGGATACCGCTTCCGCACATGCGTCTCGATGAGTATCCGCACCAGCTTTCGGGCGGCATGCGCCAGCGCGCCATGATCGCCATGGCGCTCGTCAATTCCCCCAGCCTGCTTATCGCAGACGAGCCAACGACCGCATTGGACGTCACGATTCAGGCCCAGGTCCTCGATCTGATGAACGATCTGCGCCGCGAGTTCAGCGGCGCCATCATGTTCATCACGCACGATCTCGGCGTCATCGCCGCGATGGCAGATGATGTGGTCGTCATGTACCGCGGCCGGGTCGTGGAGTGCGCGCCGGTTCGGTCAATCTTCCGGAACCCACTTCACCCGTACACCCAAGGCCTGCTGCGATCGGTGCCGTCATTGACGTCGCGCCGTGGCGCGCGGCTGCAAACGATTGAAGGATCGGTGCCCAGGGCGACAGAGCGTGAACGCGGTTGCAGCTTCGCCGCGCGTTGCGCGCAGGTGATGCCAGCGTGCCGGGAGGCCATTCCCGCAAGCGTCGCGATCGCCCCCGGCCACACCACTGCCTGCTTCCTCCATCATTCGAGCGTTGCGGTGTCCGGCGATGCGTGAGGACATCTTGTTCACGGTGAAGGGGCTGCGCAAATTCTTCCCGGTGCGCAAAGGCCTGATGCAGCGGACCGTTGCCCAAGTCAAAGCGGTCGATGGAATCGATCTGACGATCAGATCGGGAGAAACAGTGGGCCTTGTCGGGGAGAGTGGCTGCGGAAAGACAACCGTCGGCCGCTCGATGATGCGTTTGGTCGCGCCGACCGATGGCGAGTTGCTGTTCAACAGCAAGGCTCTGGGGCAGGGCGGCACGAGCCGACTTGTCGACATTGCCCAAGCGTCCGCCACCGAGCTGAAGCTTCTGCGTCGAGACATGCAGATCATCTTCCAGGATCCGTATTCATCGCTAAATCCACGCATGACAATTGCCGAAATCGTCGGAGAGCCCATTCGCATCCAGGGGATTCTCGGGAGACAGGAAAGCAAGAACCGTGTCCGCGAACTGCTTCAGGCGGTAGGCCTGGGCGGTGATATGCTAGACAACTATCCGCATGAGTTTTCAGGCGGGCAGCGCCAACGTGTGGGGATCGCCAGAGCCCTGGCGCTGGATCCAAGCTTCGTCGTTGCCGATGAGCCTGTGTCGGCGCTTGACGTGTCGATCCAGGCGCAGGTCGTAAACCTGCTGCAGGATCTGCAGCAGAAGTTTGGACTGA
>JAPLOW010000053.1:0-4282 GCA_026400555.1 Hyphomicrobiales bacterium | reverse complement strand
GTTTGGACTGACCTACCTCTTCATTGCCCACGACCTTTCGGTGGTGCGTCACATCAGCAACCGGGTTGCCGTGATGTATCTTGGCAAGATCGTTGAGCTCGCGAACTCCGATGATCTGTTCACACGGCCGCGCCATCCCTACACGGAGGCGCTGATGTCTGCGGTTCCGTTGCCCGATCCTGATCGAGCGCGCGCGCGCATCCGCCTTGACGGAGAGGTTCCCAGCCCGATCGATCCGCCGGCTGGCTGTCCATTTCACCCGCGTTGCCGCTACGCAACCGATATCTGCCGGATGGAGCAACCAAAGCTGGGTCAGATCGAACCCGGCCACGACGTCAGTTGTCACCATGCCGGAACGCTTGAACTGGACGGTGTGTCGACTGCCTGAGAGTGCTTCAGAAAGCCTGCAAGCCGCCTATGCAGGCCTTCTTGCTGCGGTTGCGGCAAAGTCCACGATCAGGTCGGCGCTGAACCTTGCCATTTCCCTCATCCCGCTCAGCTTTCCACCGCCGTCGACCACCAGGTATTCGTCAGGCAGCCCGACGTTCGCTCCGTGACCGATGCCGGCACCGAATACGACCGGCATGCCGAAGTCACGAGCAAGCATCGACCAGGGGCCGCCATAGGCCTGACAGGGCCAGAGAACAGGCTTGCCGCCGTTCTTCTCGACCGCGCGAAGCCAAGACTGCACGAGATCAGCTGTGGCCTGCGTCCGTGAGCCAGGATAGGCGCTGATCACCTTGACGTTCACATCGCCAAAGCCGTGCCGGTCCAGATGTTGTCTCAAGCCTGAGAGAAAGACCTCCGGCGCTTCCGAGGTAACAAGTCGGGCGTCAAACCTGGCTGTCGCGGTTTCCGGGATCGTGAATGTTCGGCTTCCTGGGCCAATATAGCCTGAGTATATGCCCTGAATGTTCAGCGCCGAGCCATAGATGTAGCGCGTGAGCACGTCGGGGCCTGTCACGTCATCGACGAACCGGGGAATCTCGAGACCCGCCATGCCCGGTATGCAATCGGCCCAGGGCTTGCCGGCAAACCGCGCCATAAGGGCATCCACCATCGCTTTCTCTGACTGGGGTGCTTCCTCCTTTGCCAAATGAGGAAGCCACTCCTTGATCGCCAGCTTCCCGTTCGCATCGTAGAGGCTGTTCACAACCTGACACAGGCGCAGGGCAGGGCTGTCAACCAGTGTCCGCAAGGCGCTGTGTGCCGGTGCTCCGGTTGCTCCCCTTCCCCAGTTCCTGCTTGAGGCCTCGATCTCAAAAGTGATGAAGGACTTGTAGCCAAGCACCAATGGAACTTCGCCCTTCGCGTTCTGGGAACCGCGCAAATAAAGAAGGCCTTGCGCCTTGGCGAGTCGTGTCCTGTAGCGTTCGATCAACTCGACATAAGAGGGGCTGCCGAGAATCTCGTCGCCTTCAGCCAGGAATATGATGTTGACCGGCAGAGTTCCGGTGATGGCCTTGATCGCCTTGATTGCGGCAAGCCAGGCAGTATCGGCCCCCTTGGGCGTCAGGGCGCCTCGCCCATACATCACGGCGGGACTGTCGCCGAGCGGCTCGATCACTGGATCGAAGGGAGATTTCGTCCAGGCCTTCAGGTCGCCGACGGATCGGACGTCGTACATGTTGTAGTTGAGAAGCGTCAGTGGAGCGCCCGCATTGTAATAGGCGTAGACACCGGGGAATGTGAAGGTATCGACAATCTCAATGTCGCTGCATCCCAGCTCCCGATAGCGTCGTGCGACGAGTTCGGCGCATGCGCGCATGCCCTCGCCATTTCCGACACTGACGCTTGGGTGGCGGACATATTCCTTCAGGCTTTCGACGGTCGCAGCCATGTTGTCGTCGATATGCTTGTAGATAGCCGTCATGTCCTTGGTGCTGATCACAGCGAACTCCTCAAGCTGGCCGGTGTGCACATGTTGCAATCCTCCCCAGGTGCAGATGTTGAACACGGGGTTGCACGGGGAAACAGTTCTTGCGCTTGCGGTCGGCTTTGGCAATTGCAGATCAGGCGAGCCAACGGCCGATCTGTTCGCATGCGCCAGAGGCCGTTGGGCGATGGCGCCGCGCCTTGTCACGGCAAGTTGAAGCCTTGGGGCCAGATCAGCGTCTTTGCCCGGCCTCAGTTTGCGCTATCTAGCAAAGCAGCCTCAACACGTGCGCGCACGGCACAGAATGGCTGAGCGTGCGCGCATAGACCGTCGCGTCAATCCGGCGAGCCATTAAGGAGTGACCAAATTGACCCGGGTTGACATAAACCGCCGCGACATTCTCGCCCTTGGCTCCGCAACTGCGGGAGCGCTGCTGCTGACCGGAATATCCGGCAAGATTGCCCCCGCCCTTGGACAGCGCCTTGCGCCAACGCCAACCATGCGTGGTGGTGCCAACAATTATCTTCCGGGTGCTCCGATCGTTCCGCGCATTGGCAAGGGCGGGTTCTGGATGTCGGGCAGCGTGCGCCGGGCGGGCGACGGAGCCCCGCTGCCAGGCATGCGCATCCAGATCTGGGCGCACACCACCGAGGGCTATGAGGATGACAGGCGCAGCCACGGGGCCACGCTTACCGGGCCGGATGGTGTGTTCCGTCTCGAGATGCCCCAGATCATTCCGGCCTTCGGCCAGGCGCATGGCCATCTCGCCTTCGAAGGCGACGGCTTCAAGACCGTTTTCCTGCGCCCTGTGATGGCCAGCCCGCGCGATACCAGCCTGAGCGCCCATTTCGTACTTCAGCCGGTCTGAGCGGGTGATTCCGGTCCGCGCCGTCCTCGTCTGGGCCGGGCTTGCGGTCGCTGTCGCAGGGCCGATCGCGGTTGCGGCCAACAGCCCACTTCTTCAATGGCGTGGTCCGATCTACATCGCGTCGGGCTTCGCAGGGATGCTGGCCCTTTGCCTTGTGCTGATCCAGCCTTTGCTCGCGGCAGGATACCTGCCCGGCCTTCCCGCACGGCCAGGTCGCCGTATGCATCGCTGGATCGGAGTTGCACTGGTCATCATGGTCATGGCCCATGTCGGTGGGCTGTGGCTGACAAGTGCGCCGGATGTGATCGACGCGCTCCTGTTTGATTCTCCGACCCCTTTCTCTGTATGGGGTGTTGTCGCCCTGTGGGCGGTCTTCGCGGCCGCCTTGCTGGCGGTGTTCCGTGCGCCGTTGCGCATTCGGCCAAGGACATGGCGGATTGCCCATTCTGGCCTCGCGGTTGTGATCGCGTTGGGCAGTGTGGCGCATGCGCTGCTGGTGGAGGGCACCATGGGCCAGGTATCCAAGTCCGTGCTCTGCATCCTGGTGTTGGCGGCGTTGATCAAGGTCCTGATCGATCTGCGCACATGGACGCTGCTGATGCGCAGGAGGGCATGAGGCAAGCTCACTGTGCGCATAGTGCGATGGCAGGCGGGGGCACATTGACCGCCGTGCCATGTTGCGCGTCCTCACTCCCCGAATGTCCCTTACTCGACATGGAGCGCGCCAGGCCCTAGCGTTGCCCCTCAACGAGGGTACGAGCATGGCCATGATCCAGCTGATCTACGCATCACAGCCCTTCGGCTTTGATGAGGCGGCTCTCAATAGCATCCTGACCAGCGCGCGGCATTACAACACCCGTGATGACATCACGGGCGCGTTGATCTGCCGCAATGACGTCTATCTGCAGTTGCTTGAGGGGCCTGAGCAGCTCGTCGAGGCCGCCTATGGGCGCATCACCCGCGATAATCGTCACCTTGAAATCAATCGGCTATTCAGCGGGCCGATCAGCGCGCGTACGTTTCCGGACTGGGCCATGCGCGACGATCCGGCCCGCAGCTGGATGTGGACGCGCTCCGAGGTTGAGGATGGGGCGATCGCCAACGCAACGCGGGACGAGTTGCTCGGCGTGTTTGCGCGGCTCGCCCGCGAGCCCGCCGTGCCGGTCTTTGTCTGAACCATCTCTTTGCGGCGAGGTGCACGGGATCGATGTAGCCGCCTCGAGGTCGCCCACGCCCGGAGACGACAAGCGCGACAGTCCCGGCAATTCGATATCCTGGAAGGCACTGTGGTGGGTGATGTAGGGCTCGAACCTACGACCCGCTGATTAAGAGTCACAGGATAATTGATATATATCAATAACTTAGGAATCACATTGGTGACAAAAGCGGGCAATCTGGGCATGATTGAGTCAGTCGCCGAGCTTGATTCCGAACGCCTTTAGACCGGCCACAAACAACGCCAGGAAGCCGGTCAACACACCGCCGACGATGGCCTTGCCGACCCAGCCCGACACAGTGTCGAAGCGCTCGCGCATCGA
>JAPLOW010000088.1 GCA_026400555.1 Hyphomicrobiales bacterium | reverse complement strand
GCGTCGCGGAGCGGGCTGGCGCCGGCCGCCAGCGCCAGCATGGCCTTGTAGGTCTCGCGTTCAATCTCGCGCGTGCCGAACTGCGCCAGGTGATCAGTCTGGAACTGCGTGTCGAGCAACTGATAGCCGCCGCCGATCAGCCGTGCGACCAGATGCACCAGCGCGACCTTGGAGGCATCGGTTTCGAGGTGGAACATGCTCTCGCCAAAGAAGCACTGGCCAAGGGACACGCCGTAGAGCCCGCCCACCAGTTCTCCGCTGCGCCATGCCTCGACGGTGTGGACATGGCCAAGGCGAAACAGATCGCCATAGAGGGTACGGATGCGCCGGTTGATCCAGGTCTCACCACGACCTGCCCGCTCGGCTGCACAATGACCGATCACCCGATCGAAGTCCGTATCCGTCCTGATCTCGAAGACGTCGCGCCGGACCGTCCGGGCGAGCCGCCTGGGGATGTGGAAGTCATCGAGCGGAATGATCCCGCGCAACTCTGGGTCCACCCAGAAAAGACCAGGATCATCAGCCCCTTCGGACATCGGGAAAACGCCGGCGGCATAGGCGCGCAGCAGGAGCTCCGGCGTGATGGTCACGCGCATCCGGCGTGTCACATCCGGAACACGCCGAAACGCGTCTCCGGGATCGGCGCGTTCAGGCAGGCCGAGAAGGCCAGACCCAGAACGCGGCGCGTTTCACCCGGCAGGATGATGCCATCATCCCAAAAGCGCGCGGTGGCGAAATAGGGGTTACCCTCGGTCTCATACTGCTCCCGGACGGGCGTCTTGAACGCCTCCTCATCCTCCTGGCTCCAGGTCTTGCCAGCCGCCTCGATGTTGTCGCGGCGCACGGTGGCCAGAACGCTGGCCGCCTGCTCGCCGCCCATCACGGAGATCCGGCTGTTGGGCCAGGCGAACAGGAATCGCGGGGAATAGGCGCGTCCGCACATGCCGTAATTGCCTGCCCCGAACGAGCCGCCGACCAGAACCGTGATCTTGGGTACCTGGGCGCAGGCCACGGCCGTGACCAGCTTGGCTCCATCCTTGGCGATGCCGCGCGCCTCGAAGTCGCGGCCGACCATGAAGCCCGAAATGTTCTGCAGGAACAGCAGCGGAATGCGGCGCTGGCAGCACAGTTCGATGAAATGGGAGCCCTTCTGGGCGCTTTCGGAAAACAGGATTCCGTTGTTGGCGATGATACCGACCGGAATGCCATGAATCCAGGCAAAGCCCGTCACCAGCGTGGTGCCATACAGAGCCTTGAACTCGTCGAATTCGGAGCGGTCGACCAGCCGTGCGATGACCTCCCGGATGTCGTACTGCTTGCGCAGGTCGGTCGGAACGATGGCCTCCAGGTCTGCCGGATCGCAGACCGGGGGCGCGGGATCACGCAGTGCCAGCGCCGCCTGCTTGGAGGTGTTGAGCGTGCCGACGATCTGCCGCGCCAGCGCCAGGGCATGGCGGTCATCGGCAGCCAGATGATCGGCGACGCCCGACAGCCGCGTGTGAACATCACCACCGCCAAGATCCTCAGCCGAGACGACCTCGCCCGTGGCGGCCTTCACCAGCGGCGGTCCACCCAGGAAGATCGTTCCCTGACGTCGGACAATGATGGTTTCGTCCGACATGGCCGGGACATAGGCCCCGCCTGCTGTGCACGAACCCATGACGACGGCAATTTGCGGAATACCGAGTGAGGACAAGGTCGCCTGATTGTAAAAGATACGCCCGAAATGCTCGCGGTCCGGAAACACGTCCGTCTGATGAGGCAGGTTCGCCCCACCCGAGTCCACAAGATAGACGCATGGCAGGCGGTTCTCGCGGGCGATCTCCTGAGCGCGGAGATGCTTCTTCCCCGTCATCGGATAGTAAGTGCCGCCCTTGATGGTGGCGTCGTTGCACACGACCATCACCTCGCGGCCGGAAACCCTGCCGATGCCGGCGATCATGCCCGCGCCGTGGATGTCATCGTCGTACATACCGAAGGCGGCGAGCGCGCCGATTTCGAGGAAGGGCGAGCCGGCATCGAGCAGGCCCGACACACGTTCGCGCGGCAGCAGCTTGCCGCGTGCCGTATGCCGCTCCCGGGCCTTGGCGTTTCCGCCTTGTGCCGCTGCCGCGCGGCGCTCCGCCAGCTGCGTGCGCAAGGCGGCCCAATCGGCGGCGAAGCCCCGGTTTTGGGCGGAATGAACGTCCGCACTGCTGGTCAAGACCGCCATTGGACTGTGCCCCCCGCTCTGATCACCGAGGTGCGTTATGGCGTGGCATCCAGCTCTGTGCAACGATTCTGATCCGACGGACTTTCGGTCGGCCGGGGCGCAGGCTCAGCGTTTGCGGTTGATGGCGCCGGTGACCGTCGGCGCAGCGACGGCGCCAATGGCTCCGCCTGCAATCGCGCCGATCGGCCCACCGACGAGCGCGCCGGTTCCGGCGCCGGCAGCAGCGCCGGCGATGCGCTGGTCGGTGGTGGTGCAGGCCGCAGCCAGAAGGCCCGCCACAATGATGATGATGGTTGTTTTCATCCGTGGGCTACCCTACCCGATGGGCCCCAAGCCCCAGACACAGTCAGCCAAGATGGTGAAGGAAGGGTTGCAACCCGCAGGTCAGCCGCGCCACTGATTGGCGCGCCGGTTCTCGGCGGCCATGGTTGCCGTGGTCACGATGCGGGCGTGGCGCGTGGCGGGGCGTTTCGCTCCGGCGATCCACTCGAGAATGCCGCGCTTGACCGAACGCAGGAAGGCTTCGAACAGGGCCATGGTTCAGCGCTTCCGCCGCATTGAGTGCATGTTACTGGCCGTTCCGTTTCGCGGCTTCGATCGCGGCGAGGCCTTGGGGCACCATCAGGCCGGTCTCGATCACCTTCCCCGCCCGGCGTTTGTTGAGCGCCGACCAGGCGCTGCCGGGCTTCCGTGGGCTGATCCGCAACATGGAGCGGCTTTCATCACGGCTCCGCGGCAGCGAATCGATCCAGCCGAAGCACGGCGCTTCCTCGACGATGTCATCAGTGCTGAGCCAGTCGGGGCCAGCGCCCTTGCGCCGAAAGATCAGCCAGATGTTCTCGCGGAGGTGGTGGTTCGCCATGAACCAGGCCCGCCACTGGGCCCTGTCCGGGACTTCGACTTCGCGATGCAGCGCAGTCAAGGGCACACCGTTCCGCCAAAGACCTCCTCGAAACCTGCGCGCAGCAGGCTGTCGACCTCCGCCATCGTGACCAGGACGCCAAGGTCATGAAGGCTGGTGACGCCATGCAACGTCACGCCGCACGGGACGATTCCGTCGAAATGGCCAAGATCGGGATCGACGTTCAGAGATATGCCGTGGAACGTCACCCAGCGACGGATGCGAATGCCGATCGCCGCGATCTTGTCTTCAGCGATGGCGCCTGCGCCGACCGGCGGCAACTTGTCTGGCCGCCGGACCCAGACACCAACGCGGTCGTCACGGCGTTCGCCCGTCACATTCATCCGGGCCAGCGTGACGATCAGCCAGGCTTCCAGGGAGTTCACGAACTGGCGCACATCCGGGCCGCGCTTGCGCAGGTCGAGCATGACATAGGCCACGCGCTGACCGGGCCCGTGATAGGTGTACTGCCCTCCCCGTCCCGTCGCGAAGACCGGGAAGCGGTTCGGCTGAACGAGATCCGTTTCATCTGCGGAGGTGCCGGCTGTGTAGAGCGGCGGATGCTCGACCAGCCAGACCTGCTCCGCAGCCAGGCCGTCTGCGATGGCCGCCACGCGAGCCTCCATGGCCGCGACCGCATCGGGATAGGGGGTCAACCCTTCACTGATGTGCCATTCGACCGCCGCCGCATCGTGCGGCCATGGCAAAATCGCCCCGATATCGCCCCGCAGATTCACGCGCAGTTAACCATGTTCGCCGCATTGTCCGTTGCAGACATGTGGTCTTTCCGCATGCAGGAGACAAGCCTTGCATACAGATCTCGACAAGGCGCTGATCACCGTCAGCGTCATTCTCGGCCAGACGACAATGCCAGTCCACAAGCTTCTGCGCATGGGGCGCGGCGCGGTGATCGAATTGACCTCCGGCGAGGCTGAACTTGTCGAGATCGTGGCCAATGGCAAAGCCTTCGCCATCGGACAGGTGATCGTCTCGGGCACGCGCATCCAAGTGGAGATCACCGAATTGCTGAAGCGGCCCCGAATCATCCGCGAGGCCCAGCTGCCGGAACCGGAGCCTGAACCGGAGCCCGAAGAGATCGCCGCGTGAGATAAGCGGTGATCAAGGCTTGTGAGGGCGGACATGATTTGCTAGACCCCGCTTCGCTGCTTCTGGTGCACATGCGCCGACAGCACCCGCGGCCATGGCGGAATTGGTAGACGCGCTAGCTTGAGGTGCTAGTTGGGAAACTAGTGGAGGTTCGAGTCCTCTTGGCCGCACCATATCAGAGTGATCACTCCGCGCGCGGCGACCGTAAGGTCGCCGTTCGTGTTTCCGGCATCAGCCCCTGCCCGCGATGATGCGGTTCGTGTACGAGCGCCAGCCCGCGCCGGCTTCGATGGTTTGCGGCGCAAAAGGCCCAGGCGTCAGCCCAACGACCTTGTAGCCACCGGCGCAAAGGGCCTGCAGGAAAGCCGGAAACATGGACGCGGTCTGGCCAACGACATCGTGCAGAAGAATGATTCCGCGCCCGGCTCGCTTGAGCCGGCCCATCAGCAGCGAGAGCTGGCGTTCGGGCGACATCGGCGTCCAGTCGCTGCCCCACAGGTCGGATCCGAAGGTGACCATGCCCTTCATCGCCAACCAGTCATTCAGCCTTTCGGTATCGGCAAAGCCGGGATAGCGGAAGAAGGGCGTCGCGACCGTGCTCCCCGCAATGCCCTGCGCCGTCTGCACCGCGCGGATGCCGTCCTCGATGTCACGGACGCCAGCCTCGAAGCTGCGCTGTCGCAATGTCCATGGATGCGTCAAGGTGTGATGGGCGACCGTGTGCCCTTCGGCAGCCATGCGCCTGACAAGATGCGGATTGGCGGCAGCGTTGCGCCCGATCAGGAAGAACGTTGCGGGTGCGCCGTAGAGCCTGAGCGCGTCGAGCACCCGATCGGTCTGCCCCGGCAAGGGGCCGTCATCGAGGGTCAGCACCACCTCGCCCGGCGCGAGCGCCAGCGTCCTCGGGTAGCTCTGCAAGCCGATGGCCAGACCGTTCGGCGCGCCGACCGAAAGGGTTCGCCCGCCGAGGTGACAGTATGGCTGGGCCCAAACACGCGAGGGCGCGGCAGCGGCTGCGGCCGCGCCTGCGACAATCAGACCGCGCCGGGTGAACGCAGACGTGAAGGACGAATTTGACGGCATTGCTTGCTTAAGTGATCAGAATCTCGCTTGTGCAGGCATAACACGGATTTGCGACAGGGCGGTCGCAGAATTGTCCTCGAAGCGAGCGAACCGCGAGGCGATGGTGAACGAACGAGCTGAACCGGAGCTGCTGGAGACGGCGCTGTCCTTCCGTGACGAGGACGGCGAGCTCAACGCTGCCTTTGTGGCCAATGTCGCGGCGCTGGTCGCACGCAAGGATCATGACGCGCTGGCGGCACTCGTTGAGGATCTGCACGAAGCCGATCTCGGCGGCCTGCTGGAGGCGCTGGACACGGAAGATCGCCCAGTGTTCATCGAGATCCTCGGCAAGGATTTCGACTTCACCGCACTGACGGAAGTCGATGACGCGGTGCGCGAGGAAATCCTTGACGAACTCGAGCCGGAGACCGTGGCCGAGGGCGTCCGCGATCTCGATTCGGATGACGCCGTCTACATCCTTGAGGACATGGATGAGGCCGACAAGGCCGAGATTCTGGACAAGCTGCCCGCCACCGAGCGGATCGCGCTGCAAAAAAGCCTCGACTATCCCGAAGAGACCGCTGGCCGCCGCATGCAGACGGAGGTCATCGCGGTGCCGCTGTTCTGGACCGTAGGCCAGACGATCGACTTCATGCGCGACACGCAGGACCTGCCCGAGACGTTCTACGAAATCTACGTCGTCGATCCGGCCCACCGTTTTGTGGGGGCGGTAGCGCTGGACAAGCTGCTCAGGACCAAGCGGCCGGTGAAAATGTCTGTTCTGGCTGACCCTGAACGCAAGACCGTCGACGCATCGGATGAACTCACGGATGTGGCGCAGATGTTCAAGCGCTACAATTTCGTCTCCGCGCCCGTCCTCGACGACGCCAGACGGCTGGTCGGGGTGATGACCATCGACGACATCGTCGACATCCTCGATGAGGAAGCGGACGAGGAGATCAAGGCGCTCGGTGGCGTCAAGGGCGACGAAGAGCTCTCCGACACGGTGCCCGCCATCGCCCGCAGCCGTTTCCAATGGCTGTTCATCAATCTGTTGACAGCCTTCTTCGCAGCGAGCGTGATGAAGCTGTTCGAAGGCAGCCTCGAGAAGATGGTGGCGCTCGCCGTGCTCGCCCCGGTGGTCGCCAGCCAGGGCGGGAATGCGGCCACCCAGACGATGACCGTCGCCGTGCGCGCGCTTGCGACCGGCGAGCTGGGCAATTGGAACATCGGCCGGTTCCTGACGCGCGAGCTTCTGGTATCCTTCATCAACGGGGCGGCGTTTGCGCTGATCACAGGGACAATTGCGACGTTGTGGTTCGGCAGTCAGGCGCTCGGCATGGTCATTGGGCTGGCGATGATCACCAACCTGTTTGCGGCGGCCCTGGCCGGCGCGGCTGTTCCGATCGTTCTTGACAAGCTGGGGGTCGATCCGGCCGTCTCGTCGGGAACATTCGTGACAACCGTGACGGATGTCGTCGGTTTCTTTGCCTTTCTCGGGATCGCCACACTGTGGTTCGGGCTGTGATCCTCACCGCCGCTGCCCCTCATTCAGCACCACCTCCAGCCGCTGGCTGTATTTCGACATGGCGTAGC
>JAPLOW010000245.1 GCA_026400555.1 Hyphomicrobiales bacterium | reverse complement strand
CCGGGTGTTTCGCGACCACGACGATATCACAGGCCACTGCTGCTATTTCTGGAACCGTCTCGTCGATCAGCCCTGGCGCATCATCTCCATCGGCATGCGCGACTGGGCGCATCGGTACTGATCAGTGGGAATTGGTATCATCGATGAGATCAGCCGCAATCTCTGCGGGTTGATCGGCCGCATCGAGCCATGCCCGTGCTTCCGTCCAAACAACATCACTCAGTTCGATGCCCAGCGGCTCGATCACCTCGGCTACAGCTCGTTCAAGGACCGCTCGATCACCGCCGAGGCTGACAGCCTTGTTGATGACTAACAGCAGGTCCATCGCCCGGCCGCCATCGACTGACAGTCGCCGCAGGGCGGCAGCGGTCTCGTCATCGAAGAGATTAGGGGTGATCACGAACAGGATGAGGTCTGCGCGGCGAATGGCCTCGCCTGACGTCGCCTCGTGCGCAGGGCGGCCAGCGGCGATGCCGGGGGAATCGAGAAGGCACAGCTGCCGCCACTCATAAGCTTCGACATTGTGACCGACGGGCTCGCCGCGCACGACGATGTCACTGTCTCCCGTTAAACACTTTAGAAGGCTCGACTTACCCGCGTTGAAGGGACCGATGAATGCGATTGTGAGAGGCGGCGCATCCGGCTCGATGCCATGAAACGCTATGGCCGCCGCTTCGGCCGCCAGCCGCGACCACACACTGCTCTGCCCAACACTGCGGGCGGTGATCGTATCGCGCAGATCGTCCCGTAGATGGGACGCTTCCTCAAGATGTCGGGCGAATTGCAGTCGTGCGTCAGTTCCCATCTAACCCGGATTATTCACTAAGGTTAGCGGACATGGCGCAACTCCTTGATCGACCATAGGATTTGGTTGCGAGACCTCAACCCTATCGATTTCGGACGCCATGCCCGCCAAAGTTGAAACTACCCCCGCATTGCCCGGCCTGTCACTGGTCTGCGGCAAGCCCATCATCGCCCGCTTCGATGGCGGCAAGCTCTCGTCAGACTGCGGCGTACTGGCGCTGCGCGAGATCGAAACCCGCCTGGGGCTCGCCAACCGTCTCGCCGCCTGCGTCACCGATCCGCGCGCACCAGAGCGCGTCATCCACAGCATGGCCGACATTCTGCGCTTCCGGATGTTGATGATCGCCGCCGGCTACGAGGACGCCAACGACGCTGCCAGCCTGCGCCACGACCCAGCCTTCAAACTCGCCCTCGGTCGCCTGCCAGATGCTCCCGCGCTGTGTTCGCAGCCGACCATCTCGCGTCTCGAGAACCTGCCGCGGCCGCGCGAGTTGCTGCGCATGGGCCAGGCCATGGTCGGCCTCTACTGCGACAGCTTCCGCCAGGTGCCACGCCGCATCACCCTTGATGTCGACGACACTTTTGATGCCGTTCATGGCGGCCAGCAACTCCGCCTGTTCAACGCCTACTACGACGAATACGGCTTCCAGCCGATCGTCGTCTTTGACGGCGAGGGCCGCCCCGTCGCTGCCCTGCTGCGCCCCGCCCGCCGCCCCACCGGGCGCGAGGTGCGCGGCTTTCTGCGCCGCTTGGTTCGCGCCATTCGGGGACACTGGCCACGCGTGGACATCCTGCTCCGCGCTGACAGTCATTATTGCGCGCCCGAGGTGCTGGATTTCTGCCGCGCTGAGCGGCTCGATTTCATCCTCGGTGTCGCCACCACCCACACGCTGCGCCGCCGCGTCGAGACGCTGGAGCACAGCACCACGGCCCGCCAGGCCGCCGGACCGGATAAGCTACGCCGCTACAAAGAGTTTCACGATGGCGCCGCCAGCTGGTGCCGCGTCGAGCGCATCATCGCCCGCGTCGAGGCCAGCGCCCAGGGCACCGATACGCGCTTTATCGTCACCAACATCACCGGCAGCACAGCGCGCACGCTGTATGAGGAGCTCTACTGCCGCCGCGGCCAGGCCGAGAACCACATCAAATCCTGGAAGACCCACCTTGCCGCTGATCGCACCTCATGCCACCGCGGCCAGGCCAACCAGTTGCGCCTGATGCTGCACACCGGCGCCTATTGGCTGATGTGGTCGCTGCGCCGGCTGATGCCAGCGCGATCGTCCTGGCGTGTGGCCCAGTTCGATACGCTGCGATTGCGGCTGCTCAAAATCGCCGCCCGCGTGGTGGAATGGAAAACCAAGGTGATGGTCCACCTGCCCAGCGCCTGTCCCGACCAGGTCATCCTGCGCCTCGCGCTGGAGCGCATGCCGCGCCTGGTCATCTGAAACGCGGGGCAGTGTCGCCCCGATCAAGCCCCCCGCCGAAACTCCAAACCCCGCAATCCGCACCATCGAACCGACGCCTGCGCCGGAAGGCCGACCTGCGCGAGTACAACCATCAGGCGAGTGGCTCACCAGCAAAAGCCAGCCGAGATGTGTGTGGTGAATAATCCGGGCTAAAGTCCTCCCTCTACGCCGCCAACATCAGCGATATTTTGGTCCCCAGTAGCCGAGATGCTGTTCGAAGATTTGCGTCGTCCGGCCCAGCGGCTGCCGCAAGACCAGATGGTCCGACTGATACGAAAACACCGTCTGCGCTGATCGTCACATCGGCGGCCTCCAGGTCTGCAGGTTGCAGGCTTGCGCTGACGACCGCGGCCGGATCGCCCCCAGCCACAACGACATGCAGTCGCTCCGACAAGACAGCTTCGATGGCCATGCGGGAAGCGCTGTAAAAGCGGCTCGCGCCAAGATCTTCGTCGCAACTCCTGGTGCCCTTGCGCAGCGGATCACGCTGCCGCGCAAGCTAGAGCATGCTGTCTTTTGATAGAATCGGGATTCCGGCGCGGCTGAGTTTCTGATTCAAGCTTCCTGCTGGACAGGAGGCCAGCGGGGATGCGGCCATACTCAGACGATTTGCGAGAGCGGGCGTTGGCGCGCGCTGAT
>JAPLOW010000211.1 GCA_026400555.1 Hyphomicrobiales bacterium | reverse complement strand
GGATGAGGATTGACAATGAACACCTGTCCGGACCTCGGCATTGGTTTGGACGCCGCGTCAGGCTCCTCATCCTCAACATGACGAAGGATGAACACGCGCTAGCAAGGCCGATCAGCACTGGCGACCCCAGCAGGATTCGAACCTGCGACCCACAGCTTAGGAGGCTGTTGCTCTATCCTGCTGAGCTATGGGGTCTGAAACCCGTACCGACCACATGATATTGCCAGAGTCCGGCGCGCGGGTCTATCCGGCTTCGGTGCTGGATCCGTGACGTCAGTGCGTCCACTGGCCGACGCGGCTGAACTTGAAGTTGTCCGAATAAGACAGCCCCTTGCGCGGCCCGTTTTCGGTCGCCGGCTCAACGACATAGGCGATGCCATTGCGGGAGGCATAGGCGACCGCATCTTCCGCGCTGTCAAACCAGAGCTTGAGCTGGCTTTTCATGTCGGACGAGGACGTCCAGCCCATCAACGGCTCGACGGTGCGCGGCGCCTCGGGCTCATACTCGAGGAGCCAGCGCGTCTTGGACGATCCGGACTGCATGGCCGTTTTGGCCGGGCGGTAAATCCGTGCTGTCATGGCTCGGCTCTTCGCAATGGATCGAAACCCGGTCGATGGTCGGGGTACTAGGATTCGAACCTAGGACCTCAAGTACCCAAAACTCGCGCGCTACCAGACTGCGCCACACCCCGAAACATTGACCGGTACCGAGCGGATACCATGCGATGTCGGCATCGGCAAGGAAAACAGCGCACCACGGGAACGCGCTCAGCGCGGCTTGAAAAGGCTGTGCTCGACCTTGTCTCCGGGCTTCAGCCCGATCTTCTCAGCAATTCCGCCATTGATTTCGAGAACGCTGAGCACGGGCTCACCGGAAGGAACCGTGCGGGTTGACAACGGCTCGGTGCGCTCGGCGACACGCGCAACGGTCCCGTCGGCGCGGATGAAAACCATGTCGAGGGAAATATAGGTGTTCTGCATCCACATCGACACAGGTTCGCTGCGCTGGAAGTCAAACAACATGCCGCGGTCCGCCGGCAGGAAACGCCGGAACATCAGCCCGCGGGCGCGTTCGTCCGGGGTGCGCATCACCTCGACTTGGAAGCTGTGCCGCCCTGACGAGGTGACCAACGTCAGGCTTTCAAGGGCCTGGGCCGACGCAGAGACAAGGCCCGCAAAGAGCGCTGCAAAGCACAACTGCAGCATGATTCCGACCCTGATCGCGGCACGGCCCATCGCTGCCGCTCAGCTGACCGTCGGGCCGGACGAACTGCCGTCCAGCCGGACCTCGGCAGCCATCTGCCCCTTCGGTCCGTCGCCGAAGCGGACGAACACGAACTGGCCGGGCGTGAGGTCCTGGATGCCGTAGCGCCGCAGCACCTCCATGTGCACGAAGATGTCCGGCTGTCCCTCACCCTTGGTGACGAAGCCGAAGCCACGCAGGCGGTTGAACCATTTGACCATGACACGCTCGTAGCCGCTGGTCGGCGTGACGTGCACATGCGTGCGCGGCGGCGGCAGTTCGGCCGGATGCAGGGCGGTGGAGTTATCCACCGAAATCACGCGGATCGCCTGAAGCCCCTTCTGCCGCGGCACGGCCTCGACCACCACGCGGGCTCCCTCTGCCACGGCGCCGAAGCCGTCGCGCTTGAGAATGGTGACATGCAGGAGAATGTCCGCGCCGCCGATGTCCGGCACGAGAAAGCCGAAGCCTTTCGCAACGTCGAACCATTTGACGCGGCCGCCGACTTCGATGCCGTGTTCAATGCCGCCAACATCATGCGGCGAGCCGGAACTTGAGAGTTCTTTGCCCCTTTCGCCAGATACTCTGCCGTCACGCTCGTCGATCATCAACTGCCGCCCCACTGTACACCGCGAATCGTTGCCTGAGGATAGCACTGAAGTGCGGAAGGCATAGCCTCCACCACAACCAAATACACCACTCAATCGCCGTCTTACTCAACCCAGAGGAGTGGCTCCAATGCCGCCCCGATGTCGCCACGCACCACCAGGTCCGCGATCGCGTCGAACTCCGTCGGCTCGCCGTTGACAATGACCAGTGTGGCCCCGGCCCGTTTGGCGAGCAATGGCAAAGTTGCCGCTGGGTAAACGACCAGAGACGACCCCGCCACCAGAAACAGGTCGCAGTTTGTGGCCAGCTCCTGCGCCTGCCGCAGCCTGGCGGCGGGCATCTGCTGACCGAAGCTGATGGTCGCACTTTTGACGATTCCGCCGCAATCGTCACAGCACGGCAGCGATCGATGCACCTCGAAGGCACGTCGGATGACGCCAAGCTCGTGGCGCAGGCCGCACTGCAGGCAGGTTGCATAGGTGCCGTTGCCGTGCAGTTCGATCACCTGGCCGGAGCCCAGACCAGACGCCTGGTGCAGCCCGTCGATGTTTTGTGTCACCACTGCCTGCATACGGCCGAGCGAGACCAGCCGGGCGAGCGCCCGGTGCCCCCGTCCCGGACTGGCACCGGCAAATTCATCATCCATGGCGAACTTGCGCCGCCAGGCTTCCGCGCGGGCATCCTCGCTCGCCATGAAGGCGTCGAAGGGGATCGGCTTGTTCCGCATCCAAGGGCTTCCCGGCGAGCGGAAATCGGGCACGCCGCACTCGGTCGAAATCCCGGCTCCGGTGAACGCAACCATGGCGCGGGCTTCCCGGACCAGCACAAGCAGCGCTTCGATTGACCCTGCATCGGGCGGCGGCGGCACGTGGCGCTCCAGGTTCGGTTCCGGCGTCAGAGGCCTCCTGATGGCATGGCTCCGGTCAGAACCCAAGAGGGGTCAGCCGACAGACCGCCTCCGGAATGTCGCAGGCAGCAGATGCATCACCGCTGTGCACATGCCGGACTGCGCGGAGCCTTGCGTATCGCGCCAGCCTCGCATTGAGTAGCGGCAATGACAACCACTGTGATCAACCCGCTGCTGGTCGATACCGGCACCCCGCCCATACCGGCGGCGAAGGCCTGGCTCCAGTCCTATGACGGGCGCCACGGTCCGGCCATCGACCTCAGCCAGGCTGCGCCGGGCTCGCCTCCGCCAGATGTGCTGCTTGAGCGCGCCGGTCTTGCAGCTGCGTCGCCCGACCATGCCCGTTATGGCCCGATTCAGGGTGATCCCGCGCTGCGGGCCGCGCTGGCTGCAGACATCAACGCCGTCTATATGGCCGATGTCGGCCCGTCCGACATCGCGATCACAGCAGGCTGCAACCAGGCCTTTGTCAGCGTGATGATGGGGCTGGCCAAGACCGGCGACGCAGTGCTGCTGCCGACGCCCTGGTACTTCAACCACCAGATGACGCTGCAGATGCTCGGCATCGAGGCGCGCGCCCTGCCGACAACCGCAGCAAGCGGCTTCGTGCCTGATCTCGCCGCCGCGCGCGCGCTGATCGACGCGAGGGTCAAGGCCATCGTGCTGGTCACGCCGAACAATCCGACCGGCGCGGTCTATCCACCGCAGACCATTGCGGGCTTTGCCGATCTCGCCCGTGAGGCCGGACTCGCGCTGGTGCTGGATGAGACCTATCGCGATTTCATGCCAACGGGTCACGACCGACCGCATCAGGTGCTGTCTCGGAACGATTGGCGAGGTCATGTCATCCAGCTCTACAGCTTCTCCAAGGCCTATGCGGTGCCGGGCTGGAGGCTTGGCGCCATCATCGCGGGGGCAGACATCCAGGCCGAGATCGGCAAGGTTCTCGACTGCGTGCAGATCTGCCCGGCGCGGCCCGGACAGGAGGCCGTCGCCTGGGCGGTGCCTGAACTCAGGTCCTGGCGGGAGGCGAACCGCGCCGACATCAACGCCCGCGCCGACGCGTTCCGGCGTGCCATGAGCGGGCTGAACGGCTGGTCGGTCGATCAGGTCGGCGCCTATTTCGCTTATGTGCGCCATCCGATGGACGGCCTACCCGCCGCCGAGGTCGCCGAAGCGCTGGCGCGGCGTTGGGGCGTGCTGGCGCTGCCGGGGAGCTACTTTGGACCGGGGCAGGAACAGCATCTGCGCATGGCCTTTGCCAATGCCGCAACGCCGGCCATAACGGATGCCGTGATGCGGCTTGCCCTGTTCCGTCGCTCGTGAAGACGAGGATCGGGTGATGAAGCTGGGAATGATCGGCCGTGGCCGAGGACGAGAACCTCGACAGCTATTCGGGGCATGTCGACGAATCCGGCGAAGGCCGCTGGACCGTCCAGGCGGCCGTGGAGACCGCGACGCCGGCCGAGGTGCTGACCAGCGCGCTCTACACCCGCTTCCGCTCACGCAGTGAACCCCCTTTGCCGAGAAAGTCCTCAGCGCCATGCGCAAAGGCTTCGGTGGCGATGTGGAACCCAGAAAGCCATGACGATCATCGTTGTCATGAGCGTCGCCTCGTCGGGCAAGACCACTGTGGCCGCCGGGCTGGCCGAACGGCTTGTCTGGGCCTTCCGTGACGCCGACAGCTTTCATCCCCCCGCCAATGTCGCCGAGATGAGCGCCGGCACACCGCTGGTCGACGCGGATCGCTGGCCCTGGCTCGATGCTATCGTCTCCTGGATGAACGAACGCGCAGACAGGAGCGAGAACGGCGTCGTCACCTGCTCCGCCCTGAGGCACGCCTATCGCGACCAGCTGCGGACGTCGCGCGCCGCGATCCGGCTTGTCCATCTCAAAGGCTCGCAGGAACTGCTGGCAGCGCGCATCGCCGCGCGGCGGGCCCATTTCATGCCGCCTGCCCTTCTGGCCAGCCAGTTGGCGACCCTTGAAGAGCCAGGCCCCGACGAGGACACCGTCACCATCGGCGTCGAACACGCGCCCGAGCACATCACCGCGGAGTTGTCGCGCCTTGTGGCCGCGCGGGACGACGGGCCGGCGCAAGCCGGCTGACGCGCCTACCCCAGACCGAAGCCGAAGCCGCGGCCTGGGGCAGCCTCCAGCAGCGCGCGGCTGTACGGGTGCTTCGGCGCTGCATAGACCTCAGCCGTCGGGCCCTGCTCCACGACCTCGCCTTTGCTCATGACCACGATGCGATCGCAGATCTGCGCCGCGACGCGCAGGTCATGGGTGATGAACAGCACCGCGAGATCGAAGCGCTTGCGCACATCATCCAGCAACTTGAGCACCTGCGCCTGCACCGACACGTCAAGCGCCGAGACCGCCTCGTCAGCGATCAGCAGCTCCGGCTCCATCATCAGTGCGCGAGCGATGCAGATACGCTGGCGCTGGCCACCCGAGAACTGGTGCGGATAGCGATCGATGGCATCCGGCTTGAGCCCGACCAGGGACATGAGGTCACCGGCTTTCCGCAACGCGTCGGACCGCGACATCCCGAAATTCATGGGCCCCTCGACAAGGCTCTGCCCGACCGTGCGGCGCGGATTGAGCGAGCGGTACGGGTCCTGGAACACGATCTGAACCTTACGGCGATAGGGCCTGAGTTCGCCCTGCCCCATCTTGGCCACATCAACGCCGGCGATCCGCACTTCGCCGCTGGTCGGGTCGATCAGCCGGGCAATGCAGCGCGCAACGGTGGATTTGCCCGAACCCGACTCGCCGACGATGCCGAGTGTCTCGCCACGGCGGATTTCGATCGTCACGTCGCTGGCTGCGCGCACCACGCGGCCCTTGCCGAACAGGCTCGTGCCGCCATAGGTCTTGGCCAGCGCCGAGGTTTTCAGCGCCACTTCGCCTCCGGTGATGGCGGCGCGCCTTGGCGGCTCAAGGCTCGGCACCGAACCGATCAGCATCCTGGTGTAGTCCTCGCGCGGCCGGCGCAGCACCTCCGCCACCGGGCCTTCCTCGACCAGCTTGCCGTAGCGCATGACAGCGACACGGTCGGCGATTTCCGCGACGACGCCAAAATCATGGGTGATGAACAGAACGCCCGTGCCGCGCCGCTGCTGGAGCTCGCGGATCAGTTGCAGGATTTGCTTCTGGGTCGTCACATCGAGAGCGGTCGTCGGCTCGTCGGCGATCAGCAAAGCCGGATCGAGCACGAGCGCTGACGCGATCATCACGCGCTGCCGCTGACCGCCCGAGAGCTGGTGCGGATAGGCGTCGAAGAGCTGGGCAACATCCGGAAGCCCCGTGGCAGCCATGATGTCGAGCACCTTCGCCTTGCGCGCGTCACTGCCCAGATCGGTATGGATCGACAGAACCTCGTCGATCTGGTCGCCACAGGTCATCACCGGGTTCAGCGCCGTCATCGGCTCCTGGAAAATCATCGCCATGCGGCTGCCACGCAGGTCACGCAGGCGATCCATGCTGACATCGCTGATGTCTTCGCCCTCAAGGATGATCCGGCCGCCGCCGCGCGTCAGCTGGCCCTTGGGCAGTAGGCCCATCACCGCTTGCGCGGTGACCGACTTGCCCGATCCACTTTCGCCAACCACGCAGAGAATTTCACCCGGATTGACGGCGAGCGACACCCCCTCGACGGCATGGACGCGATCGGCGCCGCGCGGCAACTGGACAAAAAGGTTGTCAATGACAAGGACGGGATCAGCCACGGCTCACATCCGCTTCGCGAGCTTGGGATCGAGCCGGTCGCGCAGCCCGTCGCCGAGGATATTCACGGCCAGGATCGTGACCGCCAGCGCGATGCCGGGCCAGAGCAGGTTCCACGGTGCGATCTGGAACAGCAGCCGCGCTTCGGCGACCATGTTGCCCCAGCTTGGAATCGTCGGCGGCGTGCCCGCGCCCAGGAACGAGAGAATCGCCTCGGTCAGCATGGCGGAGGCGCAGACATAGGTCGCCTGCACGATCAGCGGTGGAATGCAGTTGGGCAGGATATGGCGAATGAGGATCGCGGGCAGCGGCGTGCCGACCGATACGGCCGCCTCCACATAGGGCTCCTCGCGCACCGTCAGCACCACCGAACGCACCAGCCGGACGACACGCGGGATTTCCGGGACCATGATGGCGACAATCACCGTGGCCAGGCTGGCGCCGGAGACGGAGACCAGCGCGATGGCCAGGAGAATGCCGGGAATGGCCATCAGCCCATCCATGATGCGCATCACGAGGGCGTCGAGCCAGCGGATATAGCCCGCCACCAGCCCGATCACGAGGCCAAGCAGGATCGACAGCGCCGCGACCGCCAGCCCCACCATGACGGAAACGCGCGCTCCATAGACCAGCCTGCTCCAGACGTCGCGGCCAAGATGGTCAGTGCCGAGCCAGTTCAGCTCGGAGGACGGTCGCAGCCGTTGCAGCGGCGTCAGGGCGGTGGGATCGCGCGTGAACATGAACGGCGCGAACGCGGCGGCCAGCACGATGACGCCAAGGACCACGCCAGCGATGGCCACCAGCGGGTAGCGCTTGAGGAACGGGAACAACCCGGTCAGCCGCTCCCGCGGCATGGCTGCGGCGGGCGCGGTCAATAGCGGATCCTCGGATCGACGAGGGTGTAGATGATGTCGATGATCAGGTTCAGCACGATGTAGATCAGGGCGAAGAACAGGATCAGTCCCTGGATGATCGGGTAGTCACGCCGGGTGATCGCGTCGACGACGAGGCGGCCGAGCCCCGGAATGTTGTAGACACTCTCGGTCACCACCACGCCGCCGATCAGCAGCGCGACACCGAGCCCGATGACGGTCACGATCGGCACGGCGGCGTTCTTGAGGGCATGGCGGAACAGAACCTTGGCCTCGACCTGGCCCTTGGCGCGGGCAGTGCGGATATAGTCCTCGCCGAGCACCTCGATGACGCTCGCCCGCGTGATGCGCGCGATCAGCGCCACATAGATGAACGACAGCGTGATCGTCGGCAGCGTGATCTGCGTTAGGAAGCGCCCGAAATCGACGAACGGACTGGTGTAGCCCTGCACCGGAAACCAGCGCAGCGTGATCGCGAAATTGAAGATCAGAAAGTAGCCCATCACGAACACGGGCACAGAGAAACCCAGCACGCAGATCACCATCACCAGCCGGTCGATCCAGCCACCGGACTTCCACGCTGCCAGCACGCCCATCGGAACCGCCACGCAGACCGAGAAGATGATCGTGGTCAGGGCCAGCATCGCCGTCGGCTCGATGCGCTGCGCGATCAGCGTCGTCACCGGCAGGCCTGTGAACAGCGAGGTGCCGAGGTCGAAGCGCAGCAATTGCACGACCCAGCCGAAGAACTGCTCGTAAAGCGGCTTCGTCAGACCCAGCGAGACGCGGATCTTCTCGACCTGCTCGGACGACGCGGTGTCGCCCGCCAGAATGGCGGCCGGATCACCCGAGAGCCGCAGCATGAAGAACACGATCAGCGCCACCACCCCCATGACGGGGATGGTGGAGAGCACACGTGTGGCGATCAGACGAAGCATCGGTGACCTTCAGAGGCTCCAGGCTGATGGCAGAGCCCAACAAACAGTATCATGACCGGCCTTGAGCCGGTCCTTGCGGAGGGCGTCGCGCTCGACTTGGTCGAGATCACCGGACAAGGCCGGTGATGACGTTGCCGGCCTTCACTCACGCCTTCTTGATGTTCCAGAAGAACGGCGGCGCGTTGAGAATGCCGGAGACATTCTCGCGGAAGCCGGTCGGCACGTAGAACATGCCGGTGTAGAGGCTGAAGCTCTGCTCGAAGGCGCGGGCCTGAACCTGCGCGGCGAGCGCCTTCTGTTCGGCCATCGAACCGGATTCGGCATAGGCGGTGCGCAACTTCTCGAGTTCGTCGTCCTTCGACCATCCGACCCAGGCGCCCTGCTCCCCGAGCCCTGATAGCGCGAACTGGATCACGGGATCAAGCAGGTCCGCGCCCTCCCACCAGGTGAAGAACATGTTCCAGCCGCCCTGATCGACCGGGTTCTTGCTGGTGCGCCGCTGCAGCACGGTGGCCCAGTCCATCGCCTGCGCGTCGACATTCATGCCGATACGCTTCAGAACGTCCGCCGTGTACTGCGCCAAGCGCTCTGCACCGGGATGTCGGTAGTGGCGAGCAGAACGATCTTCTCGCCATTGTAGCCGGATGCCCGGAGCATGGCCCGCGCCTCGTCGAGCGAGGACTTCGACACAAGATCGGAGCCCGACCCGTTCTCGAAGGTCGTACCGCATGGATAGACCGAGGCGCAGGTCTTGTAGAATTCGGGATTGCCGATGGCGACCTTGAGCAGTTCGCTCTGGTTGATCGCCTTGGCGATTGCGCGACGAACGCCTGGATTGTTCGTTGGCGCGACCAGCGAGTTGAACCGGCCCATGCCCAGATTGCCGAGCGGGTTGAAGTTCGCAACCTTGACGCCAGGTGCGCGGCTGACGATCGGCAGCAGATCGGCCGGGACCTGCTCGTAATAGTCCACCTCGCCCGAGACGAGCGCGTTCAGCGCCGTGTTCGGATCCGGGAAGTTGACCCATTCGACCCGCTCCAGATGCACGACCTTGCCGCCGGAGGCATTCGAGGCAGGCTCCGAGCGCGGCACATATTTCGGGTTGCGGTCATAGACCACGCGCGCGCCCGGACGGTACTCGGTCTTGTTCCAGCGGAACGGACCCGAGCCCATCATGTCGTCAGCGCCGAGGCGGTCGGTCACGGCCTTCTCGGCGAAGCGCTTCGGCATCATGAACGGCACGTTGGTGGACAGCTTGCCGATCGATTCGAGCACGAGACCATAGGGCCGCTTCAGCTTGATCACGATGACCTTCGGGCCATCAGTCGTAACACTGTCGATATAGGTGAACAGGCGCCGGCCCATGCCATCGGCCTGCCCCCAGCGCACCAGCGAGGGCGCGCAGTCCGCCGAGGTGACCTCCGTGTCGTCGTGCCAAGCGAGGCCATCGCGCAGCGTGATGCGATAGGTCAGCTTGTCGGCGGAAATCTCGACGCCGCTCGCCATCTGCGGTTTCACGGCCAGTTGTTCATCCTGCGCGAACAGCGTGTCCCAGACCATATAACCATGGTTGCGCACGATGTAGCCGGTGGTGGCGACTGGATCGAGCGTGGTCAGCGCAGCGTGCGGGATCACCCGCAACGTACCCTTCGGCGCAGCCTGCGCCAACGCGGCCTGCGAGCCCGGCAGCGCCAGGCCGCCGGTCAGCGCCGCAGCGCCCGCCATCAATTCACGCCTCGAAATGCTCATGCAAAAAGACCCTCCCAAGGTCGGTTCGGAAACACTGGACCGGCATGCGCGGAGCGCAACCACCGTCTCTGCCACGCGATTACAGGACGGCATTGCGCCCCGTGTCAACTTGGCGTCAGAATGATCATGTGAAGCCCTATTCCTGGGCACGCGCCCACCCGAAAAAACACCCGCCGAAAGTCCGCCGATGCGCCTGCTGCTCGCCATGATGAAGCACGAGACAAACACGTTCTCGCCTGTCCCGACGCCGCTGCAGCGTTTCCGGGACTGGGGCCTTCACGAGGGGGATGCGGTAGTGAAGGCCTATCGCGGCACCAATCGTCCGCTGGCGGCCTATCTCGAGCTCGCCGACGAAATCGGCGCGGAGATCGTCACGCCCATTGCAGCCGAGGGCATGCCGTCAGGACCGGTCGCGCCAGAGGCCTACAGCTACCTCACCGGAAAGATCCTCGATGCGCTGGCAACGCAAGGGCCCTTCGACGCCGCGCTTCTTGATCTGCACGGCGCGATGGTCCCCGAGGGCATGGTCGATGGCGAGGGGCCGCTGCTGCAGCGCATGCGCGAGATTGCGCCCGGCCTGCCGATCGGAGTCACTTTCGACATGCACGGCAACATGACCGATGCGATCATGGAAAATGCGACAGTCGTGGTCGGCTACAAGACCTATCCGCACGTCGATATGTACAAGGCCGGCAAACAATGTGGCCGCATTATGCTGCGGGCCCTGCGTGGCGAGGTCAGGCCAGTCATTTCCTGGGGGCAGGCCGGCATTCTTGCCCAAACCCTGCGCATGGGCAGCGACGAGGAGCCGATGCAGGGCGCGATCGCGGCCTGCGTCGCCGAGGAGAGCCGCGTCGGCATCCTTGCCGCCTCGATCTTCGGCGGCTTCCCGATGGCCGATATCCCCGACGCAGGCTTGTCCATGGTCGTCGTATCGGATGGCGACAAGCCGACCGGCGATGCGGCGCGTGACCGCCTGCTGCGCTACGCGAGGGATACACGGACAGACTGGTTCCATATCCATCAGCCGCTGGAAGCTGCTGTGGCGCGGGCCAAGGCCCTGTCCGATGGTCCGGTCGTGCTGCTCGACCATGCCGACAATGTTGGTTCTGGCGGCACATCCGATGTGATGACAGTAATCGCGGAGGTTTTGCGGCAGGACCTGCAGGGCGTGATCATGGCTGCGGTCTGGGACCCGGTGGCCGTTCAGGCCATGCAGAAGGCGGGCGTGGGCGCGACGGTGACACTGGATCTCGGCGGCAAGTCGCCAATGCCGTCAATCGGCTTTCCCGCGAAGCCCCTCACCCTGACGGGCAGGGTCAGGCGCCTGTCCGATGGCGAGTGGACCGTTCGTGGCCCGATGTACACCGGCTCGAAGGTGACCGCAGGACCGACAGCCGTTTTCGAAACCGGGGGCATGCAGATCGTCGTGACCAGCTTGCACCATGAGCCATGGGATGCCGGCATTTTCACCCATATCGGGATTGACCCGGCCCACAGCCGTTACATCCTGCTCAAGAGCCGGGTTCACTACCGGGCCGGCTTCCGGCCGTTCGAACAGCACCGCATCACGCTCGATGGCGACGGCGTCACCACCTCGGACAATACCCGGCTGAGCTACGCAAGGCTCAAGCCGGGCATCTATCCGTTCAACTGAACGACGGCCTGATTACTGCCCGGCGGCCTTCAAGCGGGCGCGGCAGTCGACGTTGAACTTGCGCCAGGTCTGGCCCTGCGCGGTCAGAGCGGCCTTGTTGGCGCGCCATTCGGCGCCGCACTTGCGCATGCGGTCGTCATTGGCGAGCTGCGCCGCGGAGCGCTGGCGGGCCGGCTTCGCGGGCGCGGCCTGGGCAGGCGCTGCGGGTGCCGGCGTAGCCTGTGCCGGCGCAGCGGGCGCCGGGCGTACGACGCGCGGCTGCAACGGGTTGGCCGGAGCCGGCTGCGCGGTCTGTGCGATGGCGCCGCTTGCGCCGAAGGCGAGGCCTGCAGCCAGAATGGCAAGACGAAGTTTCATGTCGACAATCCTTCCCGATGTCTTGTGCCGGCACACGTCTCAACCCCTGGCCGGATGTGGAGAATTCCCACAAGAGAAAGGTGTAATCGCAGGGATGTGAATTGCAACTGAACCGTTTGCGTCGATTTCACGTCTGCCCCACGCATTTGGGCCGTCGCAAAAAGCCGCCGTCATGATTAGCTTCTGGCGATCCCCTCATGGAGAGCATCATGGCAGTCGCCCCAAACACCCCGATCGACCTCTACTACTGGCCAACACCGAACGGATGGAAGATTTCCATTGCGCTTGAGGAGATGGAGCTGCCCTACAACGTCATCCCGGTGAACATCTCCAAGGGTGACCAGTTCAAACCCGAATTCCTTGCCTTCTCGCCCAACAACCGCATGCCGGCGATCATTGATCCCGATGGTCCGGGTGGGCAGCCGATTTCCGTCTTCGAGTCAGGCGCCATCCTGCAATATCTCGGGCGCAAGACCGGGAAGTTCTATCCGAGCGACGAAAGAAAGCGCGTCCAGGTCGAAGAGTGGCTGATGTGGCAGATGGGTGGCTTCGGCCCCATGCTTGGACAGAACCACCACTTCACTCACTACGCGCCGGAGAAGATCCCCTACGCGATCGACCGATACGTCAAGGAGACCAACCGGCTCTACGGCGTCCTGAACAGGCGTCTCGCAGATTACGCGTTCGTGGCCGGCGACTATTCGATCGCCGACATGGCCGTCGTCGGTTGGGCCAAATTGTGGGAGCGGCAAGGCCAGACGATTACGGACTTCCCCCATGTGCAGCGTTGGCTCGACACGCTTTTGGCGCGTCCCGCAGTGCAGCGCGGCCTCGCAGTCGCGGGCGAACTGCGCAACACCTCGAACATGCAGGATCCTGCCGTCCGGGCTGTCCTGTTCGGGCAGACCGCGCGCTGAGCCGGGACACCCGCGCCGCGCCTGCGCCAGGTCGGCGGGGCACGGCGCAGTCCGCAGACATGCATGTCAGTTGGACCGCGTCCAGTTGACAGAGCGGCAGATAAATCCGCCGGCCACGCAGCCGGCGGTGGTCAGGGCATCGCCCGACAGACTCATTTTGCCCGAATAGGTCCGGCCGTCCTCCGGATTGAAGGCCTGTCCGGCCCAGGAGTTCGCGCCGTTCGGTTTCATCTCATGGAACACGCGCTGTCCGACCTTGCCCTTTGATGTGGCAGGATCCTTCAGCCACGAGATTGAGCCGCACAGCGCGTCCCCGCATTTGGTGAAGCGCACCCGCGACTCGCCATTCTCGCGCAGCCACACGCCGGTCGGATCCGCGAGGGCAGGCATTGCACTGAGAGCCAAGGCAACCGCAACGAAACAGACAGTCTTCATCAAGCGTCCTCCGACGCGGCCCTGTTTGTGGGCCGCTTGTTGTTTACATATGAACTTTAGAGCGCCCGTCGTGCCAATTCAACAGCTTCGCGGTTGCCGCGGACCGATTCCGGCGTCATGAATGCGGTGCTGTGCGTTTCGACGGGATCAGGACAACAGAATGCCGATGACCTATGACCTTGCCATCATCGGTGGCGGCATCAACGGCTGCGGAATCGCCCGGGATGCTGCGGGACGGGGGCTCAGCGTTCACCTCAGCGAAATGAACGACCTGGCCAGCGGTACGTCGTCGTGGTCCACCAAGCTCATCCATGGCGGCCTGCGCTATCTCGAATACTACGAGTTCCGCCTCGTGCGCGAGGCGTTGATCGAGCGTGAACGGCTCTGGGCCATCGCGCCGCACATTATCCGCCCGCTGCGCTTCGTGCTGCCGCACCACAAAGGCCTACGCCAGGCCTGGCTTCTGCGCCTCGGCCTGTTCCTGTATGACCATATCGGCGGCCGGAAACTGCTTCCTGCGACGACGACACTGGATCTGGGCAGCGATGCCGCAGGCAAGCCGCTGAAGCCGGGCCTGTTCGCGAAAGGCTTCGAATACTCCGATTGCTGGGTCGACGACGCCAGGCTGGTCGCGCTCAATGCGCGCGATGCGGCGGCACGCGGTGCCGTGATCCGGACCCGCACGAAGGTCACCTCCGCGACACGCGAGAACGGCCTTTGGCAGTTGACAACGCAGGACATGCGCACGGGGGCATTAGAGACCGTGGCTGCAAGGGCGCTCGTCAATGCAGCCGGGCCCTGGGTGGCGGAGGTGTTGAGCGGCGCCTTGCGGTCGAACTCGACGGCGCGGGTACGGCAGGTGCAGGGCTCGCACATCATCGTGCCGCGCATCTTCGACCACGACCGCGCCTACATTTTCCAGAACGCCGATGGCCGGATCATCTTTGCCATCCCCTATGAACAGGATTTCACCCTGATCGGCACAACCGATCAGGACTATCACGGCGATCCGGCCAAGGTTGCCATCACGCAGGGCGAGATCGACTACCTCTGCGCGGCGGCGAGCGAATACTTCGCCCAGCCCGTCCTGCCGCAGCATGTTGTCTGGACCTATTCCGGCGTGCGGCCGCTCTATGATGACGGCGCCAGCGAGGCCAAGGCCGCAACCCGCGATTACGTCTTCGAGATGGAGGCGCATGACGGCGCGCCGCCCCTGCTCTCGATCTTCGGTGGCAAGATCACCACCTACCGCCGCCTCGCCGAGGAGGCGCTCGAACGCCTGGAGCCGCACCTACCCCATGCCGGCGCGCGCAAGGCCGGGTGGACTGCACTGGAGCCGCTGCCCGGCGGTAACTTTGCCCGCGGAGGGACCGAGAGCCTCGCGCGTGAACTGCAGACCACGCACCCGTTCCTGTCGGAGAGGGACGCCCTGCGCCTTGCCCGTGCCTATGGCCATGAGGCCCGTGCCATTCTTGGCCAGGCGGCCACGCGCGCCGATCTTGGCACAGATTTTGGCGGAGGCCTCAGCGAGGCCGAAATCCGCCACCTGATCAGCCATGAATGGGCCATCGAAGCCGATGATGTGCTCTTGCGACGCTCCAAGCTCGGCTTGCATCTCACTGCAGAGCAGCAGCGTCAGGTGGCCGACTTTATGAGGACACTGTCATGACGGACACCTTTGATCATCGCTCGGGCGTCGCCGCACTCCTGACAGCCTATCGCCGCAAGACGGTGTCGCCGGTGGAGATCCTGACCGACGCCTACCGGCGGCTCGACGCGATTGCCGCTATGCTGAACCCCGTCTCTTATGAGGATCGCGACGCGGCCTTCGTCGCCGCCCGCGCCTCGGAGGCGCGCTGGGTACGTGGCGAACCCTGCGGCCAGCTCGACGGCGTGGTCGGCAGCATCAAGTCGAATGTGATGAAGAACGGCTGGCCGATGCAGCGCGGCTCGAATCTGTCGGCGCCCGTTCCCATGACCTTCGACAGCCCGGTCGTGGCCAGCCTGGAGCGCGCCGGAATGGTGGTGCTGTGCCAGACCACGATGCCGGAGTTCGGCTGGAAAGGCGTCGGCGACAGCCCGCTGACCGGCATCACCCGCAACCCGCACGATCCGTCGCGCACGACGGGCGGCTCATCTGCCGGCGCAGCGGTTCTGGCCGCGCTCGGCATCGGGCACCTGCACCTCGGGACGGACGGGCTCGGCTCGGTTCGTATTCCGTCGAGTTTTTCCGGCGTCTTTGGCCTCAAGCCCAGCTTTGGCCGCGTCCCTGCCTATCCCGCCTCCCCGTTCGGCATTCTGGCGCATCTCGGCCCGATGGCGCGCAACGTCAGCGACGCCGCCTTCATGCTCAACGCCATGGCCCAACCGGACGAGCGCGACATGTTGGCGTGGAACACCACGCCGCCTGATTTTCGCGTCGCGCTGGAGGACGGGGTCGCCGGCCTCAGGATCGGCTGGTCACCGCACCTTGGCTTCGTCGAGGGGCTGGACCCCGAGGTTGAAGGCATCTGCGCCGCCGCCGCGCGCCGCTTCGAACTGCTTGGCGCCAATGTCGAGGCGGCCGATCCCGGCTTTACCTTTGAGGATGCCCGCCGCGCAGCCGATGTGATGTGGCAGGCCGGTGCCGCAGCCCTGCTGGGTGGTCTGCCCGAACGACGCAGGCCTGAACAGGATCCGGGCTTTGTCGCGGCCGGCCTCGCAGGGCAGGATCACAGCGCTGCGACGCTAGTGGCCGCGTTCCAGACCAGGGCGGTCATCGCCGAGGCCATGCGCCGCTACCATGAGCGCTACGACCTGCTCCTCACCCCGACCATGCCTGTCCCTGCCATCGAGGCCGGGCGCGACACGCCGGCCGATGGCAGCTTCGGCAATGATTGGGTGAACTGGTCGCCCTACACCTACCCGTTCAATCTCACGGGGCAGCCAGCTGCGTCGGTGCCGGTCGGCAAGACGGCATCAGGTCTGCCGGTCGGCCTTCAGATCGTCGGGCCGGCGCGCAAGGACCAGTTGGTGATGAAGTCAGCCCGCGCGCTCGAGAGCGCCGTGGGCTATGCCCATCTCAGCGACTGAGGTCGAAGGACCAGGACGTCGAGAAGCCAAGTTCGAGCTGGTGCCGCGAGCCCAGCGGGCTGACCACGATCGGCGCCCGCGATGCCCCGCCCGTCAGGTAGTCGTACTTGACATAGGCAGTGGACTTGACCGCCGGCGTCCAGCGATACGTAGCTTGCGCGAGGGCCCCGACGCTGTGGATGCCGCCCTTGCCGCGATAGACCGGATAGCCGGATGCAGCCGCTTCCGCCGGGCTGACCGAATAATAGCTGTTAACGTAGCGTGTGTTGACGATGGTGAGGCGCGGCCCGGCGCCGAACGACCAGACCGCGTTCGGGTCCGTGAAGGCATCAAGCTTCAATTCGCTGACGAGGCCCTGGTGACCGCGCACGGCCTGCCGCAGGTCGGCGCGGGCGCGCAGCCAGTGTGTCGGATAATACTCCCCGAATCCACCGATCTCGACGCCGAACGGCACCTTGTCGAGGCCGTTGAGGCGGCGCTGGTCCTTGCCGGAGCGCGGCATCACCACAGCCGCTCCGGCCCCGGCGCGCCAGTTGTCGCCGTTCACGAGCCCGAAGCTGATCGCGTCATCCTCCGCCGACCACCAGCGCACGGCGCCGGCCCGGCCGAAACTGATGATCGGGCGAAAGGCGATCGAAAAGCGGTCCGCGCCGGCATAGGTGGGCTGCATCCGGACGCCGGCGCCGACGGTCATCTGCCAGGGATTTTGAGCATTGTCTTGGGCATGGCCGGACTGGCCGAGCGAAACAAGAAGACCAAACCCTGCAAGAAAGATCAGCACAAACCGACGGAAGATCGCCATGAACGCAGACACCCGGACACGATACGTGGTCCGGCGCTTCTGCCCCGAACCTTCCGCTTATCCTGAATGAAAGGTGTAAGGCGATGGCTAACGAAGGTGGTTAAGCGCTCGTTTATCGCTGGCCATCCCACTTGCTGATCGCGCTCGCGGCCAGGCCGCCCATGCGCGCGTGGGGCCGGCCGCCGGTCGACATGCACAGCGCGAACAGGATCTCGTCGGGCCGTGGCGCATCCGGCACCACGCAGGTGATCGCATCGAAATGCGAGCGCACATAGGCCGCATCCTTGTGATGGATCGGCAGGTCGATCCCCGTCCCCATCGCCGCGACCTTGGCGGCGGACGGCACGATGGCCAGCGCCTGACCGATCAGTTCACGCATCGCGTAGCCACCGGGAACATGCCAGAGCGCGCCGTGCTCCACTTCGCCGTTCACGCCCACGATCGAGCCCTTGCCATAGGCCTCGACCTCCGCCGGCTTGATGCCTATGGCGGCGCAAAGCCGCGTCGAGCATTCGAGCCCGAGTGGCTTGAGCTCATCCATGAACCATTGCAAGTCCGGCTCATAGCGTCCGGCGAACGGATTCTGGATCACGGCCGCGACCCAGCCCTTGCGCACCGGCGTAGCGAGGTCCGGCCCGCAATCATGGCGGATGTCTTCGACACAGGTGACGAGCTTGCGCAGCCTGATGGTCATTTTGCGGTTCCTGCACGGGTCTGGAGATAAGTGTCGAGGGTCGTCGTCCGGCCCTGAAGCGTGAGGGCCGCATCCACGATCAGACCGCGATCGCGGAAGCTGCGCGCGAGCGCCACGCCCTTGTCGAGCGCAAGGTCGATCTCCGCAGCGGATAGCGGCGGAACCAGCACCGTCACAAGGCGGTCGCCGAGATCGCTGTCGGGATCGAGGTCACGCGCGGGCCGGCGCACCACGCGCGGGTGGTCGAGATTGACGGCATTCGCGACAAGGCTTGCCGCCGCATCCGCTGCTGCCGCGGTTCCGGCCAGGACCGTCACCGAGTCGGCAATTCCAAGCGAGAAGGACCGGCCCTGCGCGCCGGACGTGGCGATGCCGCGCACCGGCATCTCTGCGTTGAGGAACAGCTCTGCGCTCTCGACCGGAATGGTGGAGCGCGAAAAATCGCCGACCACGCCCACCGTTAGGCTCTCTCCCGGGCTCATATGGACGGCGACATCGCCGCCGTCATTGACAAAAGCGCGGCGCAGCCGGGCCGCCCCCAGCATCGCCGCCAGCATTTCGTCGGCGACCGCGCCCGCCACGGCCGCCATGGGCGTGATGAAAAATCCCTCGAACGGTGCACAGGCCGCGCACATCCGCCGCGCGGTCGGCAGCGATACGTCAGGCCGCGCCGTCATCGGCGTGCGCAGCTCCGGCAATTCTGAGACGAGTTCATCCAGAATGGTCTGGAAGCGGATGGCGGCGGCGCGGTAGGCCGCCTCGACCTCGCTCTCGCCCCCCCAGGCGCGCAGCACCAGATCGATCGGACCGTGCTGCATGTGCACCTGCCCGCCGACCAGTTCCTGCACCAGCGGTCGCTGGACCATCGCCATCAGCCAAGTTTCCCGATCAAGCCAAGCAACAGCTTTGCCTCGCTCGCCGTCAAGGGCGCAAGCGTCTTATGCGACACGTTCGGAGCGAGGTGAATCATTTTCCGCGCGGCCAGTTCGCCGTCCGTCGTCAGGCTGACATTGACCAGCCGCGCGTCATGTGGATCGGCAACCTGCGCCACCCACCCGCGCCTGACGAGGCGGCCGACCACGCTGAAGATCGTCGCAGGGTCCATGGCCGTCAGCCGCCCCAGCAGGTTCTGGGAGGTCGGCCCAAGCTCGTGCAGCTTGGCGAGCGCCGCGAACTGGGTCGGAGTCACCCCGAACTCCTCCATCACCGCATTGAAATGTTCGGTCGCCCGCTGCTGCGCCTTGCGCAGCAGAAAGCCGATCTGCGCCTCAAGCACATAGGGTTCCGGCACAGGCCGGGCGCCGTTCGCCGCGCTTTCGGCGGGCCGCGCCATCAGCCGACGCCCTTTGGCCAGGGATTGGAGTCGAACCAGCGCTCGACGCGCGCCTCCTGCGACAGTGCGACAAGCAGATCGTCCATCGACACGATATCGGACGCATGCCCCCCGATCTGTTCATAAAGCGCGCGCGGCAGCGTGAATTCGATCGGCGCGACAATGGCTGGTGTGGGCACATAGCCGAACGAGCCCTTCGGCATGCGCGTCACATCCGCCATCACCGTGATGCCACCTCCGGCCCAGATGTAGGCGGGCGCTCCGCCCAACGTCACCCGCGTCTCGCCCTTCGCCACCGAACGGGTCAGCAGCACCGGATTCTCGCTGACGCCGGCCCTCAGACTCCCGCCCGCGCCCGCCATGAACAGCACCGAGCACAGCGACGGCTCGCAATTCTCGCCAATGCGGTCGACAACCAGCCGAACCGCCGCTGGCATCTCGGCAGGCACCGGAACAAGGTTCTCATCGAGAATGCAATAGAGAGCGTCCTCACCGGTCGTTGATGTCAGCAGAAGCCGCATGCCCGGCCAGGCCACAGCCGGGTCGATCTTCTGGATGATCGCGAGCGGATTGGAGATGTCGGTGCCGCCCCAGCCAAGCCCCGGATTGGCGACCTGAAAATAGCGCCCCGGCGTCGATTTGCGGCCGCGCACGCGGATGCCGCCGGGCCGCATGTCGAGCACGCGCCCGGCCTGATGTTCTGTCAGGACGCCCGTGATGTGGTCATCGACCACGATCACCTCGTCGACATGGCCGAGCCATTGCTTGGCAAAGATGCCAATGGTGGCCGACCCGCAGCCGACGCGCATGCGCTCCTCCGGCTTGCCGGCGACAATCGGAGCGGCGTTCGCCTGTACGATTACACTGTGGCCGCCAGGAATGGTCATCTCGACCGGTTCGCCGGAGCAGAGTTTCAGCAAAGTCTCGCAGGTGACATTACCCTCTTTCTTCGAGCCGCCGGTGAGATGGCGTACGCCACCGATCGAGAGCATCTGCGAGCCATATTCTGCCGTGGTCACATGGCCGACCTGCTCGCCGCCGACCATGACCGGCGCGGCTTCAGGCCCGAGATGCCGGTCGGTGTCGATCTTCACCTTGACGCCGCAATAGGAGAAAATGCCCTCCGTCACGACGGTGACCGTGTCGACGCCCTCGTGCTGCGACGAGACGATGAAAGGCGCGGGCTTGTAGTCGGGATAGGTTGTGCCGGAACCGACGCCGGTGATGAAGGTGCGTGACGCATCGAGCGGCTGGCCATCCCAGTCCGTGCCGGCAAACTCGACCAGCTTGCCGCCGCCATCCATGGTCCGCTGCATCAAGAGCACCGGGTCTGTCCGCACCAATTGACCCTCGACATTTGCATAGCGCGAGCATGCCCCTGCCCGCCCCGGCCTGATGCGGCATAGGACCGGGCACGCATCACAACGCACAATGCCGTCGCCCTCGGCAGCGCCGAATTTTGCGGAGCGCGCGGCGGTGGAGAGGCTGTCGATCATGCAAGTGAACTCGGGACACCCACCATCCTGATCCTGAGCCTGTCGAAGAAGCAGTTCCAGCGACGCACCACCGGGAACTGATCCTTCAACGAGTTCAGGATGAGGATCGGGGGATTTCGTACCATCACGTTCTCCCCTTCAATGCCGCCCACAGCCGGTGTGGCAGCACCGGCACCTGTGTCATCCGAACGCCGCAGGCGTGGCGGATGGCGCCAAGGATCGCCGGCGCAGTGGCCACCAGCGCCGGCTCGCCTACGCCCTTGGCGCCGAACGGCCCGGTCTCTTCCGGGTCCTCGATCAGGTAGGTCTTGATGGCCGGCATGTCGCCCGTGGTCGGGATCAGGTAATCGTGCAGGTTCTCGGTCTTGCCGGGAATGAACTCTTCCATCAGCGCGAGACCAAGCCCTTGCGCGATGCCGCCGTGGATCTGCCCCTCGACCAGCGTCGGGTTGATCGCGCGGCCCACGTCATGCGCGGCGATGATGTTCAGCACCTTGACTGTGCCAAGCTCGATATCGACCTCGACCTCGGCTATCTGCGCAGCGAATCCGTAGGTTCCATAGGGAATGCCCTGCCCATCTGCATCCAGCTTCGTGGTCGGCGGGTCCCAGGTGGCGATGCCTTCGAGCGCGGTGCCGTCCAAGCCAGCAGGCAGGCTGGCAAGATCAAGGCTGCGCACGATCTCGCCATCGCTGATGGTCAGGTTGGCTCCGCACAACTCCAACTTCGCCCCTGCGCCGGCATTGGCAAGCTTCAGTATGCGCGCCCTCAGCGCCTCGCCCGCCAGTCGCGCGGCGTTGCCTGACACATAGGTCTGGCGCGAGGCAGACGTCTTGCCGGCATCAGCCGTCAGGTCAGTGTCGCCGACAATGACGTTGAAGGCGGACACCGGCAGCCCGAGTGCCTCCGCAGCCATCTGCGTCAGGATCGTGGTTGAGCCCTGCCCGATATCGACGGCACCGTTCCAGAACGTCAGCCTGCCATCCGCACCCAGCGTGATCCGCATGGTGGACGGGTTCGACATCGAGGTGTTGCCGCAGCCATACCACATACAGGCGATGCCCGCGCCACGGCGCTTGCGGGCGACGGATTCATTGTGCGAGCCGACACGCTCAAGCACCTGATCCCAATCGCCTTTCAACGCATCAAGGCATTGCGGCAAGCCAGCGGAACTGACGAGGCGATGGCCCGAATAGGTGACATCGCCATGATCAAGCGCATTGATCCGGCGGATCGCCCAGCGGTCCAGCCCGAGCTGCCCGGCAAGATCGTCCATCAGCGTTTCGTTGGCGATGGCGGCTTGCGGTACGCCGAAGCCGCGGAACGCACCGGCCGGCGTCTCGTTGGTGTAGACCGCACGGGTCCGGTTCCACACATGCGGCACCTTGTACGGCCCGGCGCCATGCACCGGAACCCGATTCGCCACGGTCGCCCCCCATGAGGCATAGGCCCCGGTGTTGAAGTCGCCCTCCAGCTGATAGGCCGTCAACCGCCCTTCCGCGTCAGCAGAGGCCATCGCGGTGATCCGCGCAGGGTGCCGCTTCGTCGACGAGGCCATGCTTTCGATGCGGCTGTAGATGATGCGCACCGGGCGCTTCAGCAACCAGGCCGCCACTGCCAGCAGCGGCTGCACCGAGACATCGAGTTTGCCGCCGAATCCGCCCCCGCAGGCTGTTGGTCTGATGCGGACTGCCTCCTGTGGCAGTCCCAGCACCCGCGCCACTTCCTCAAGGTCCATATAAGGCGCCTGCGTGCAGGCCGTGACCTCGATGCGGTCGCCAACACGGACGGCGTATCCCGCCTCTGGCTCGATATAGGCATGCTCGACGAAAGCGGTCGTGAAGATGCCCGACGCCGTAGCCGCGCCGGCGGCATGGCCCGCCGCGACATCGCCGGTCTTGAGATTGCCGCGCGCCAGAACATTGTCCGGCGCGAAGGCATGAAGGACGGGCGCATCATCTGCCAGGCCGGCATCGACGCCTGTCACGGCAGGCTCCAGCTCCCATTGGATTGGCAAGGCTGCATCAGCCAGCCCTTCGATCGCCTCGCGCGTGCCGACCAGCGCCAGGACGGCCTCGCCGCGATAGCGCACAAGGCCCGGCGCCAGCACGGGCTGATCTTTCAGGTGCGGAAAGATGCCGAACGAGTTCTCACCGGGAACATCGGCATGAGTCAGGATTGCGGCAAGCCCGGTCGTCGCAGTGCGCACGGCTTCCAGATCGCCGAGCGCAAACCTCGCCCGCGCATGCGGCGAGCGCACCACGCGGATCCACAGGGCATCCATCGGCGCGAAGTCAGCACCGAACAGGTCCGATCCCGCAACCTTGGCCAGCCCATCGAGCCTCGCGATGCGCTGGCCGACAGTCCCGGTGTCATCCGTTACGGTGCGAGCCGCAACCGGCGATGCCACCATCAAGACAGCTTCGATGATCTTGGTGTAGCCGGTGCAGCGGCAGAGCACCCCACCGAGCGCATCCTCGACCTCGGCTTGCGTCGGCGACGCATTACGCGACAGCAAATCCGTCGCAGCCATCAGCATGCCGGGCGTGCAGATGCCGCATTGCGCCGCACCTTGCGCGAAGAAGGCCTGGCGCAGCCGTTCAGTAAGCCCGCCTGGTCCTGAACCTTCGACAGTGTCGATCCGCGCACCTGCTGCCTGGCCTGTCGCGATCAGGCAGGCGCAAACCTGTGCGCCGTCCATCAGCACAGTGCAGGCCCCACAGTCCCCGGCCTCGCACCCGATCTTGGTTCCTGTCAGGCCAAGGCCCTCGCGCAGCGTATCGGACAGCGGCCGGAACGGATCGGCAGCGACCTGCCGTGCCTCGCCGTTCACGATCAGCGGGATGGTCGGCGCGGTCGCGTGTGGCTTGTCCAGCATCAGGCAACGCTCCGGACGGCACCGCCCGCAAAGCCGGCCAGCACATCGCGAACCAGCGTCAGCGCCGCGTCCTGACGGTATGCACCCGTACTGCGTACGTCGTTGATGGGCCGAAGCCCGGCGAGATGGTCCACCGCGACGATGCCAGCCGAATCGGCAAGCCTCTGTCCCTGCAAGGCAGCCTCAAGAACGGTCAAGCGTTGCGCCACCGCCGAGCACGATCCGACAGCCAGACGCGCAGCCGTAATCACGCCCTTGTCGGCTTCGATCACCGCCGCAACCATGACGATCGAGATCACCAGATACCTGCGCGCGCCGAGCTTCAGGAACCGTCCCTGACCCGGCGACTTCGGCACCAGCAGCGCGGTCACGATTTCGTCTGCTTCCACCGCCGTCGCGCGATAGCCCGTGATGAAATCCGAGATGGGAATAAGCCGCACCCCGCGCTGAGAGCTGAGTTCCACCTCGGCATCCAGCGTCAGCAGGCAGGGAATGCCGTCCCCGGCAGGCGATGCGGTGCAGATATTCCCCACCAGCGTGCCGCGGTTCTGGATCTGCACGCCGCCGACCTCGCGCGCCGCCATGCGGTAGCCATCGAACAGCGGCGGCAGGTCTGCACGGATCAGATCGGTCCAGGTCGTCAGCGCCCCGAACCGCCAGTGGTCGGCATGCTCGCTGATCCCGCGCAATACGCTGATAGCGGACATGTCGAGCACGTCCTTATGAGCAGGATCGCCCCAGGCGCGCCGCGTTGCGAAGGCTGGATAGACATCCGTGCCGCCCGCCAAAACCTGAACGTCGTGTCGGGCGCGGATTGCGAGCGCGTCAGTGAGCGTAGCAGGGCGAAGATAACCGATCATGCATGCTCCCCAAACAAGCGGGCCGCCTCATCCGCCGTGAAATACCCCCGCAGGACATCACGCGCCACCAGCGCCGGGTCACGCGCCGAGGCCGGGCCATAGCCCCCGCCGCCCGGCGTCATCACCTCGACGCGGTCACCGGCCTTCAGCGGCACATCCTGATCCTTCGACAGATGCTCGGGCGTGAACACCTCCCCGCCACGATGGATGCGCACAATATTTGGCGCACCGTCCTGCCCGCCTTGCACGCCGGGCGGGCCGAACCGGCCATGATCCATCACGAACGAGGCCCGTGCCTCCCCGCGCAGCAACTCCACCTCGTAGTGCACGCCGAAGCCGCCGCGATGCTGACCCGCCCCACCCGAGCCTTCGCGCAGGGCAAAGCGCCGGAACAAGATCGGGTAGTACTGCTCCATCACCTCGACAGGCGCGGTCTTGGAAATCCCGATGGTCGAGCAGCCATTGCTCAATCCGTCATGCTCGATGTTGCCGCCGTAGCCCCCGCCGGAGATCTGGTACATCACATAGGCCGCGCCCTTGGCCGGATCGAAGCCGCCAAGCGCAAAGTTGCCGGAAGAACCCGCCGGCGCCGCCGTCACCTTTTCAGGGATCGCCTTGGCCAGCGCCAGGAACACCGCTTCGGCAATGCGCTGCGAAACCTCGGCCGCACAGCCGGAGACCGGACGAGGATAGCGCGCGTCCAGGAACGTGCCTTCCGGCCTGACGATCTTGAGCGGCTCGAACGCCCCCGCATTCAGCGGCGTATCGGGAAAAATGTGACGGACAGCCAGATAGACGGCGGAATAGGTCGTCGCCACGACCGAGTTCATCGGGCCCCGGCACGGCGGCGACGAGCCGGTAAAATCGAATCCAAGTTCAGTGCCTTGGGCCGTGATCTTCAAGACGATCCTGAGCGGCTCATTAACCACGCCATCGGAGTCGACGAACGCCTCGGACCTGTAGACGCCATCCGGAATTCCCGCGATGTGGGCCCGCATCAGTTCCGCAGCCCGGACGCGCATGTCTGAGATGGCGGCCTTGAGCGTGGCCACGCCATAGCGCGCGACCAGTTCGGCCAGCCTGTTCGCGCCGACCTTCAGCGCCGACGCCTGCGCCTTGATATCTCCGATGCGCTGGTCAGCCACACGGATGTTGGACGTGATGATCGAATAGATCTCCTGATCCATCACTCCGCGCTTGAACAGTTTGACGGGCGGCAGGCGCAGGCCCTCCTGCTCGACTTCGGTGGCCTTGGCCGAGAAGCCTCCTGGCACCATGCCGCCGATGTCAGGCCAGTGACCCGTATTCTGCAGCCAGCAGAACAGTTCGCCATCGACATGGAACGGCATCGCGAAGCGCACATCCATGAGGTGCGTGCCGCCGAGATAGGGGTCGTTGACAATGTAGATGTCATCGGGCTCGGGCGGAGCCACCCGTCCTTCGCGGATCAGCCGGGTGATGGCGGCGGTCGAATGCTGCATCGTGCCGACGAACACCGGCAGGCCGAACTCGCCCTGTGCGATCAGTGCGCCGTCCTCGATCGCGTAGATGCCGGAAGAGCGGTCATCGGCCTCAGCGATCACGGGCGAGAAGGCCGAGCGGGTAAAAGCGATGTCCATCTCGTTGCAGACCTGCGTCAGGCCCGCCTGAATGACTGCCATGGTGAGGGCATCGGGTTTTTCGGTCATGCCAGACCCGCCACAATGCGCAGATTGCCGATCTCATCCACACGCGCGCGCCAGCCCGGCTCGATGATCGTGGTGGCGTCGATCTGCTGCACGACTGCAGGACCCGCCAACAGAGCGCCGATAGGGAGCATCTCGCGCTGATAGACCTTAACATCATGCCAAACGCCATCGGCAAAGAGCGGCCGCAGGCCGACCACCGCTTCGTCAGCGGTGGACTTGCGCCCATCTGGATCAATCAGGCTCGCCAGCGGCAGCGCCCGGCGCTTGCCGATCACCGAGGTGATGAGATTGACCAGCACCGCGCGGATTTCCGGCAACGTGACCTGAAAGCGCCTAAAGTAAGCAGCCTCGAACAGCGTCTGCAAAGCCTCGCGGCTGACCTCGCCGGCAGGCAACGCCACGCGGATCAGATGCGTCTGCCCTCGAAACTGCATGTCGGCCCCGTGCAGCACCACGGTTTCGACGATCTCGTCCTGCTCATCGGCGTTGATCGCCAGCCCCTGCGCCCTCTGAGCCGCCAGCACCGTTGCGACATGGCCCATGTCGGCCAGATCAAGCCCGATGTTCAGCGTCTGCACGAAATCCTGGCGCAGGTCCGCGACGAGGCAGCCCAGCGCATTGGTCAGTCCCGGCCGGGCCGGCACCAGCACTTCAGCCAGAGCAAGCTCCCGCGCCAACGCGACGGCGTGCAACGGCCCTGCCCCACCGAAGGCGAACAAAGCGAAATCGCGGGGATCATGCCCGCGCGACAGCGAGACCATGCGGATCGCGCCTGCCATGTGCATGTTGCCAAGCGTCAGCACGGCAGAAGCTGCCGCTTCGATGCTGAGCCCAAGCGGCCTGGCCAGCTTCGCATCCACAATGGCGCGCACATGCTCGATTGCAACGGGGTTCTTCACGGCCAACAGCTTGCCCGGATCAAGGCGGCCAAGCACGAGATTGGCATCGGTGATGGTGACGTCGGTGCCGCCGCGCCCGTAGCAGATCGGGCCGGGCTCCGAGCCTGCCGAATGCGGGCCGACGGTCAGCATGCCGGCGGCATTCAGAGCTGCGATGGAGCCGCCGCCCGCGCCAACCGTACGCACATCGACCATCGGCACATGGATCGGCAGGCCATAGGCGATGGTGAGTTCCGCCGACACCTCGGGCACGCCGCCATGGATAAGCGCCACATCGGTCGACGTGCCGCCCATGTCATAGGTTATGGCATTGGCGAGGCCCGATTGCCCAAGCGTCGCAGCAGCAGCCATCACGCCCGATGCCGGGCCGCTCATCACTGTCTTGGCGGCATCGCGCGCCACAAGACGGGCGGACACCGTGCCGCCATTGCCGTTCATGACCAAGAGATCGCGCTTGAATCCGCGCGCCTCCAACTCGCCCTGCAGGCGGCGGATATAGCGGTCGAGGATCGGCTGCACGGCGGCATTGACGCTGGCCGTGGTGCCGCGCTCATACTCGCGATACTCGGAGAGCAGCGCATGGCCGAGCGTGATGTAGCCATTGGGCCAGACCTCGCGGGCGATCTCGCCTGCCCTGAGTTCGTGGGCAGGGTTCGCATAGGCGTGCAGGAAATGAATCACCAGCGCCTCGCAGCCATCGGCGATCAGCTTTTGCGCGGCCTCCCGCACGGCGCCTTCATCAAGCGCTGTGACCACCTGCCCGCGCGCATCCATCCGCTCGGGGATTTCGATGCGCAGCTCGCGCGGGATCAGTGGCTCGAAGGTGCCGAACAGGCCATAGGGTTTCGGCCGCGTGCGGCGGCCAAGCTCGAGCGTGTCACGGAAACCCATGGTGGTGATCAGGCCAACGCGCGCCAGCTTGCGTTCCAGCACGGCATTTGTGGTGGCCGTGGTGCCGTGGATGATCAAGTCAAGATCAGCAGGCAAAACCCCGGTCGCCTCAATGGCGGCGATCACGCCATGCGCCTGATTGTCCGCCGTGGTCGGGATTTTCGCCAGCTTGACGGTTCCGCCCTCGCCGGCCGCTGCTTCATAAAGCAGGAGGTCGGTGAACGTGCCCCCCACATCAATGCCAGCCACACGGCGCAATCAGCAGACCCCTTATTCGCGTGAGGTCATTTGTGCACGAATGAGTTTGGGGGGCAAGGTGGTGGTGACGTTTCGGGCATGCTGGGCACTTCTCTCATTCATGATCGTTGCGACAAGAAACCTGACAATTGACACGGGCGCTGCTCAGCATTCACGCGAGATACGCATCTTTGCTCCGGTCGCGTTGAACATCGACTTCAGTTGCACCCATGACATTGAACAGGCCGGACATGTCGAGCGACTGGCGAATTTTGGTATCGGTAGCGCGCAGAGCTCGTTCTGGCGCTGAACGCCATTGGGAGCACCTTGTCTGCGTGCGACTGTCACGAAAAGAGCCAACTGATGTGGACCGATGAAGGGCCTCGATATGGCTTTCCGGTCGCATCGACGTTGCGCGACCTTCTGGTTGGCGCTGATGCCCGCTTCTTCTAATCTGATCACACCGTCAGATACGCTTCCCTGACTGCGTCAGTCGCCTCAAGCTCCGCCATGGTGCCCGAAAAGCGGATCGCGCCTTTTTCGATCACATAGGCGCGGTCGGAGACAGCCGCCGCGAAGTGCAGGTTCTGTTCGCACAGCAGCACGGCAATGCCGGTTGCCTTCATGGCGATCACGGCTTCGGCCATCTGCTCGACGATGACCGGGGCCAGCCCCTCGGAGGGCTCGTCCAGCAGTACCATGTCGGGGTTGCCCATCAGTGTACGGGCGATGGTCAGCATCTGCTGCTCGCCGCCGGACATGGCCGAGGCGCGGCGGCCTTCCATCTCGGCAAGGTTGGGGAAGATCGCGTAGAGCCGCTCCAGCGTCCACGCCTCGCGGCCATCACGCGCCGGGCGGCGGCCGACTTCGAGGTTCTCCTGCACGGTGAGGTCCGTGAAGATGCGGCGTTCCTCTGGCACATAGCCGAGGCCGAGCCGGGCGATGCGATAGGATGGCAGCCTGCGGATGTCATGGCCGGCGAAGGTCAAGGCCTCTGCGCTCGCCTCAACCATGCCAATGATCGCCTTCAGCGTCGTGGTCTTGCCGGCGCCATTGCGGCCCATGAGCGCCACCACCTCGCCCCGCCGCGCATCAAGCGAGACGCCGAACAGCACCTCCGCCATGCCATAGGCGGCACTGAGGCTGCGGACACTGAGGAGGGCTTCGGTCATCGTGGAACACGCCTGCTTCGTTCATCCCCCATCCTCATCCTGAGCTTGTCGAAGGAGGATAGGTCAGGCTGCGTCACGCTGGAATCATCCGATGACGGGCTCAGGATGAGAATGGTGGGGCTCAGACGGGCAGCCATCACACCCGCCCCCGCCGTGCCCGCATGGCCGCCGCCACGCCCATTTCGCCGAGGTACACCTGCTTGACGCGGGCGTTGGCACGGACCTCGTCGGGCTTGCCGTCGGCGATGATCTCGCCGCGCACCAGCACCAGGATACGGTCGGAATGGGCGAAGACCGCGTCCATGTCATGCTCGGTGAACAGCACGCCGATCTTGCGCTGCCGCGCGATGGTCGCGGTGATGTCCATCAGTTGCGCCCTCTCCTTCGGCGCCATGCCGGCGGTCGGCTCGTCCATCAGCAAGAGCTTTGGCGCGGAAGCGAGCGCGATCGCCAGCTCCACGCGCTTGACGTCGCCATAGGCCAGCTCACGCACCGGGCGGTCGGCGTCCGCGCGCATGCCGACGAGATCGAGCAGGCGCAGCGCCTCGGGCCGATAGAGCGTCTCGGCCCGTGCGCCGAAGGTCACGATACGGTCGTGCCAGGAGATCAGCCCCATCTGCACGTTCTCGGCCACACTCATCGAGACGAAGGTCTGCGCAATCTGGAAGGTGCGGCCGATGCCACGCCGCCAGACCTCGCGCGGAGCGAGGCCCGAGATCGGCTGCCCATCCAGCAGCACCTCGCCAGAATCAGGCCGAAGCTGCCCGCTGACCATGTTGAACGTGGTCGATTTGCCCGCCCCGTTCGGCCCGATGATGGCCAGTATGTCGCCGGCCTCCAGCGCGAAGGCAACATCCTTCGCGGCAACCACGCCGCCGAAGCGCTTATTGAGCCCGGTGACCTTGAGCAGCGTCATGCAGGCGTGCCGACAGGCTTGGGCGCCGGCCTGAAACGCTCGGTCAGCAGCGATGCGGCCCCGGCGATCCCGCGCGGGAAGACAAGCACCATGACGATGATCGAGGCTCCGAGGAACATCCGCCAGAAGTCCGTCAGCGGCATGAAGAAGTCCTTGATCGAGTGAAACGCAGCCGCCCCCACCAGCGGGCCGATCACCGTCTGGATGCCGCCGAGCAGCACCATCACCAGCAGGTCCACCGACATCGGGATCGAGATCATGGTTGGATCGATCGAGCCTTTCGAGAAGGAATAGAGCCCGCCCGCAAGGCCCGCCGCTGCGCCCGAGAGCGTGAAGGCGAACCAGCGGATGCGGCGCACATCGATGCCGATCGCATCTGCCCGCGTAGCGCTGTCTCGCGCCGCGCGCAGGGCGTAACCGAACGGCGCGTAGATGGCGTGCCGCAGCGCGATGATGGCGCTTAGCGTGAACGCAAGCGCAAGATAGAAATAGACCTGCCGGCTCGCTGCCCAGCTCGACGGCCAGACGCCGACAACGCCGTTGTCGCCGCCGGTGAGGCCGACCCACTGGAAGCAGACCGCGTAGACAATCTGCGCAAAGGCCAGCGTCAGCATGGCGAGGTAGATACCCGAAAGCCGCACGATGAAAAAACCGAACAGGGCTGCGAAAGCGCCCGCGATCACCGGAGCGAGGATCAGCGCCGGCTCCATCGCAAAGCCCAGCCTGGTCACCAGCAGCCCCGCAGCATAGGCGCCGATGCCGAAATAGGCCGCATGACCGAACGAGACGATGCCCCCCACCCCGATCAGGAAATGCAACGAGAAGGCAGCCAGCGCCAGCACCAGCACCTCGATACCGACCTTCACCATATAGTTGTCGCCGAACACCGGCAGCGCCAGCATGACAATGATCGCAACGCCCGCTACAACATTGTCGACCGTGCCGAAACGCCTCAGCGACAAGAGGCCTTCGGGCAGGACGGCCCGCCCCGCCGCGGCGTCAGGTTTGCCGAACAGGCCCCAGGGCTTGATGACCAGCACCACCGCCATCAGCAGGAACACCAGCACCAGCGTGATCTTCGGGAAGATCAGGATACCGAAGGCCTGCAACTGCCCGATGATCAGTGCCGCCACGAAGGCGCCGGGCACCGAGCCCATACCGCCGATCACAGTGACGACGAACACCTCGGTGATGATCGAGATGTCCATCTGCGTGTTGACCGCAACGCGCGGGATTTGAAGCGCCCCGCCCAGCCCGGCCAGAAACGCGCCGAGGAACAGCGTGCCCGTGAACAACCAGGCCTGGTTGACGCCAAGAGCTGCGACCATGTCGCGGTCCTGCGTCGCGGCGCGGATGAGCACGCCGAAGCGGGTCTTCTGCATGAGCAGCCAGAGCAGGCCAAGCACGACCAGCCCCACACCGATCAGGAAAAGCTCATAGGCGGGGAAGCGCTGGTCAAAGATGAAGACGCCGTGGCGGAGAGAGGGCGCACGCGGCCCCGGAATTTCGACCGCCCCCCACAGCTTGATCACCAGATCCTGCACGATCAGCACGACGCCGAAGGTCGCCAGAAGCTGGAACAGCTCCGGCACATGGTAGATGCGGCGCAAAAGGATGATCTCCATGGCCGCGCCGATCACGCCCACGATCAGGGCCGACAGCAGGACGCCGAGCAGGAACATCGGCAGCGAGCGATCGACCTCGAGCAGCATCGGCACGATGGTGACGGCCAGATAGGCGCCCAGCATGTACAGAGAGCCATGGGCGAAGTTCACGATCCGTGTGACGCCGAACACGATCGTCAGTCCGGACGCGATGATGAACAGCGACGATGCGCTGGCAAGCCCGGACAAGGACTGGATGACGATGAAAGCGGGATCCATCACGCGTTCAACCAAAACCCCGGGTTATCCCGGCCTTGAGCCGGGATCGCTCGGCGAGCGCATGTGCCTGCCGGATTGCCTTGCGGCACGTCATCTGATCCCGGCTCAAGGCCGGGATGACGCCGCATTTGGGATGCAAGCTTCACCCTTTGCGCGCCGCGCGGACCTCGGCCTCGCTGAACATGTAGTTGGCGCCATCGGCGAAACGCCAGTTCTTCATGGCCCCAACCTTGCCCTTCAGCGTGGTCTCGCCGACCCAGGCCCCCATCGTCGCCTGCTTGTCGATGCCGCGCATCGTCACCGGGCCGCGAAGGTCTTGAGCAGCGCCTCGGTGTCGACCGAGCCGGCCTTGGCGATCAGGTCCCGGCACATGTAGGCAAAGACATAACCCAGGAACGAGCCCAGCCGCGGGGTATCGTTGAACTTCGCACGGTAGCCGGTCACGAAGGCCACATGGGCCGGATCTGTGATCTGTTCCCATGGATAGCCGGTGATGATCCAGCCCTCGGGCGTCTCCTCGCCCAGCGGGATCAGATATTCAGGCTCGCCTGTCAGGAGGCTGACCACGGTGCGGCGCTCGAACAGGCCGCGCGTGTTGCCTTCGCGCACGAACTGGGTCAGGTCGGCGCCGAAGGTGACATTGAAGATGCCATCGGGACGCGCCTGCGCCAGGGCGCCGACGGTCGCGCCGGCATCGATGCGGCCCAGCGCCGGGAACTGTTCGGCCACCACTTCGAAGCCGGGGGTCGCCTCCGCCATCAGCCGCTTGAAATTGGCGGCGGCTGACTGGCCATACTCATAGTTCGGCGCAACGATGCCCCAGCGCTTGATGCCGCGCGCCTTGACGGCATCGACCAGCATCTTGGTCTGCATGAAGGTGGAAGGGCGCAGGCGGTAGGTGTAGCGGTTGCCCTGCGCCATGGTCAGCGCGTCCGTAAGCGGCTCGGTGGCCATGAACATGATCTTGCGCTGGTTGGCGAAGTCGGACACCGCAAGCCCCACATTCGACAGGAAGGTGCCGGCGATGAATGACACGTTCTCGCGCGTTACCAGTTCCTCGGCCACGCGCACCGCATCACCCGGCGTCGAGCCATCATCGCGGAAGACGAATTCCAGTGGCCGGCCAAGCGCGCCGCCCTTTGCATTGATGTCGTCCTGCGCCATCTGGATGGCATTGCGATACGGCAGCGCGAATGCCGCCATGCGGCTGTAGGAGTTGATCTCGCCGATGCGGATCGGCGCGCCGGCGGCAGGCGTTTGCGCCCCAGCAGAGAACGGCATCAGCAGCCCGGCGGCGCCGAGGCCTCCGACAACAGAGCGACGTGTCGTATTCATCACCATCGGACCATTCTCCCCAAAAAGCCACGGCAGGGCTGATCAGGGGATGATACCGGGGCAATCGATGGCTGCAAGCACAAAGCGCGGGCAAGGCCGGCGCAAGAATCCACAGATCACTTCGAAATCCACAGATCACTTCTCGACGAAGGCCTTTTCGATGACGTAGTGGCCCGCCCTTGAAGATGAGCCTTCCTCGAAGCCCAGATCCTTCATCAGCGTCACGGTGTCCTTCAGCATCGCCTCCGAACCGCAGATCATCACCCGGTCAAGCGCGGGATCGAGCGGCGCAAGGCCCGCCTTGGCCGGGATCGAGCCATCGCGAAGGCCGGTGGTGACGCGCCCGACATATTCGAACGCCTCGCGCGTCACGGTCGGATAGTAGACCAGCTTGCCGTCCATGACCTCCGCCATGTACTCGTCGGCATGGAGCCCGTCGACGATGTGGCGGCTGTAGGCGGTCTCCGCCACGATGCGGCAGCCATGGATGGCCACGACCTTGTTGTAGCGCTCATAGACCGTGAAATCCCGGATGATACTGGCAAAAGGCGCAAAGCCGGTGCCGGTCGACACCAGATAGAGGTTGCGGCCCGGCAGCAGGCTGTCCTGCACCAGCGTGCCGGTGGGCTTGCGCCCGATCAGGATCGTGTCGCCGGGTTTGATGCCTTGCAGCCGTGAGGTCAGCGGCCCGTCCGGCACCTTGATCGAGAAGAACTCGAGGCCATCATCATGGTTCGGGCTCGCCATCGAATAGGCGCGCAGCAGCGGCCGGCCATCAACCATGAGGCCGATCATGGCGAACTGACCGTTTTCGAAGCGGAAGGCCGGATCGCGCGTGGTGCGGAACGAGAACAGCCGGTCTGTCCAGTGATGGACATGGGTGACGGTCTCTTCGAAGAAAGCAGCCATTCCGGAACTCCAGCGCGATGACCGCTGCTTAGTGGACGAATGATGGGTCAGCAAGCATGACCTGGATCAGGCCTCAGGAGCGCCACGCCTCGCCGGGCGCGGTTCAGACGACCACGTCGCGGACCGGCTGTGCCTCGACATCAAAGACACGCATGTAGCGCGAGATCTCCGTGTTCGGGCCGGTTGCCTTGGTGGGATTGTCGGAAATCTTCACGGCGGGCCTGCCGTTGGCCGAGACGACCTTGCACACCACCGAGATCGGATCGAGCGCCCGATCCGGTGCGAGACTACGGAAATCGTTGGTCAGCAACGTACCCCAACCGAAGCCGAAGCGCACCCGGCCCTTAAAATGCGCATGGATCGCCTCGATCGTATCCACATCCAGCCCGTCCGAGAAGATGATCTGCCGCGCCATCGGATCGACACCCCGGCTCTGCCACCAGGCAATCGCCTCGTCGCCCCCGGTGATCGGATCCTTGGAATCGATGCGGATGCCGGTCCAGGCATCCATCCAGCGCGGGGCGCGCGCCAGGAAGCCGCTCGTGCCGTAGGTGTCCGGCAGGATGATTCGCAGGTTGCCTTCATAATCCTGCTGCCAGTCGGCCAGCACCTGATAGGGCGCATTGGCGAGTTCGGCATCGCTGTCGGCCAGTGCCGAATAGACCATCGGCAATTCATGCGCGTTGGTGCCGATGGCCTCGACCTCGCGGCGCATGGCGATCAGGCAATTGGACGTGCCGAGGAAGTTCTTGCCGAGGCCCTCGTTCATGGCCTGCACACACCAGTCCTGCCACAGGAAGCCATGCCGCCGCCGCGTGCCGAAGTCGGCGATGCGCAGATCGTCAAGCTTCTGCAGGCGGGTGATCTTCTCCCAGACCCGGGTCATGCCGCGCGCATAGAGTACCTGCAGCTCGAACCGCCCCATGCCCCGCAGCACGGCGCGCGAACGCAGTTCGTTGATGATCGCAAGGGCCGGGATCTCCCACATCGTGGTCTCGACCCAGGGTCCGTCGAAGGTCAGCTCATACTGCCCATCGCGCATCTCCAGCTGGTATTCGGGCAGGCGCAGCGCCTCATACCATTCCATGAAATCGGGCGAGAACATCTGCCGGCGGCCATAGAACATGTTGCCGCGCAGCCATGTGCTTTCCCCACGCGACAGCCTGAGCGAGCGCACGTGATCGAGTTGCTCCCTCAGTTCGCCGACATCGATGATCTCGGCCAGCCTGATCCGTGTCGTGCGGTTGATCAGCGAGAACCGCGCCGTCGTGCTGCGCTGACGCCGGAAGATCGTCTGCGCCATCAGGATCTTGTAGAAATCCGTGTCGAGCAGCGACCGGACGATCGGATCGATCTTCCACGTGTGGTTGTAGACGCGGGCGGCAAGGTCAGTCATGGGCGTCCGGGCTCAGTCAGATTCACACGAATGGACCACGAATTGCGGCGCATGGCGAGTGGGTTGCGGTCATTGCGAGCGCAGCGAAGCAATGACAAACACCGCCTACACGAAAACCCCGGCATACATCTCGCGCAGCACGTTCTTCTGGACCTTGCCCATGGTGTTGCGCGGCAGTTCATCCACGATGAACACGCGCTTGGGCTGCTTGAAGCGGGCCAGCCGCCCCTCCAGCGCTGCCATCACGGCCCGGTCATCGAGGTCCGCCCCCTTGGCGCGCACCACGACCGCTGTCACGGCCTCGCCGAAATCCTTATGGGCAAGCCCGATCACGGCACTCTCGACCACGCCCGGCAAGGCGTCGATCTCGCTCTCGACCTCCTTGGGATAGACGTTGTAGCCGCCTGTGATGATCAGGTCCTTGCCGCGTCCGACGATGTGCACGTAGCCCTTCTCGTCGATTTTGCCGAGATCGCCGGTGATGAAGAAGCCATCGACCCTGAACTCCGACGCCGTCTTTTCCGGGTTGCGCCAATAGCCCTTGAACACGTTCGGGCCCTTGACCTCGATCATGCCGATTTCGCCGGCAGGCAACACGGCCCCCGTGTCCGGTTCGGTGATGCGGGCGGCGATGCCCGGCAGCGGAGGGCCGACAGTGCCCGCCACCCGGTCGCCATCATAGGGATTGGAGGTGTTCATGTTGGTTTCGGTCATGCCATACCGCTCGAGGATGGCGTGGCCGGTTCGCTGGCTCCAGTCACGGTGCGTGTCAGCCAGAAGCGGTGCGGAACCCGAAACGAACAGCCGCATGTGGGCGGTCGCCTCCCGCGTCAGGCCGGCATGGTCGAGAAGCCGCACATAGAAGGTCGGCACGCCCATCATCGTCGTGGCGCGCGGCAGCAGGCGCATGACCTCGTCGGCATCGAACTTCGGCAGGAACAACATCGAGGCTCCCGCCAGCAGCACGACATTGGTGCCGACGAACAGGCCATGGGTGTGGAAGATCGGGAGCGCATGCAACAGCACGTCGGAGCGGCTGAATCGCCAGAATTCCACCAGCGTCAGCGCATTCGAGGCCAGATTGTCGTGGCTAAGCATCGCTCCCTTGGAGCGTCCCGTGGTGCCGGACGTGTAAAGGATCGCGGCCAGATCATCGGGTCCGCGCGCCGCATCGGCAAACAGGTCCGGCATGCCCTGAGCCCTCTGCATCAGACTGCCCTCGCCGCCGGCATCGAGCGTCTCCACCGCCGCGCCGCGGGCGATGGCCACGATCCCGGCCTGTCGCGATGGATCGCAGACGATCAGCGCAGGTTCGGCATCGCCGATGAAATACTCCAGTTCCGCCAGCGTATAGGCGGCATTCAGAGGCAGGAACACGGCTCCGGCCCGCACGCAGGCCACATACAGCATCAGCGCATTGGCGCTCTTCTCGACCTGCACGGCCACCCTGTCGCCCGGCACGACGCCAGCCGCCACCAGAACGCCGGCGAGGCGCGCCGACATGGCTTCAAGATCGCCGTAACTCAGGGCCTTGGCATCGCGATGGACGATGAACGGGCTCTGCGCAGCCGGCATGCGGGCGCGGACAAGGTCGAACAGGTGGTTGGCCATGGATGGTCTCGTTCGGTAGGTGGTCCCGGTCCGGGTTCATGTCGGGCAGTCAAATCCGTTTGCCGCAGAAAAAACAACCGGCAAAGCGACATTGTCGCAAAGTGCACCCCGATCACGTTCGCCCCTCCGCAAAATCGCTTGCAAAACCTCGGCACAATGCGCCTGATGTGCCCATAAGCCCGGCAACAGTCCGGGCGGACCATCGGAGAGGAAACATGATGTCCCGACGCACGCTGGCGCTGCTTGTTGCAGCCGGCTCCGCAGCCGCTTTCGGCGCGATCCTTGCCCCATCGCAAGCCACGGCCCAGGCATGGCCGAACAAGCCGATCACCTTCATCGTCCCCTTTGCCGCCGGCGGAGGCACGGACGCGTTTGCGCGCCCCCTCGCGGTTCAACTTGAAGCGCAGCTGGGTCAGCGCATCATCATCGACAACCGCGCCGGCGCGGGCGGCACCACTGGCGCATCGGCCGCCACAAAGGCTGCCCCTGATGGCTACACCTTCTTTGTCGGAGCAGCCCACCACGCCATCGCGCCGGCCCTCTATCCGAGGCTCGACTACAACATCGAAACAGATCTGGTTCCGATCGGCCTGGTGGCATCCCCACCGCAGGTCATCGTCGTACATCCGACCAAGGTGGCGGCGAAGACCCTGGGCGAGTTCATCGCGCACCTCAAGGCCAATCCCGGCAAGCTGAACTATGGTTCAGCCGGCAACGGCACGACCCATCACCTGACCGGTGAGTTGTTCAAGCTCCAGACCGGCACCAATATCGTCCACGTGCCTTATCGCGGCGCCGGCCCGGCGCTGGCCGACCTGGTGGCCGGACAGATCGACGTGATGTTCGACGGCCTCGGCTCCTCGGCTGGCCAGATCCAGGGCGGCGCCCTGCGCGGTCTTGCTGTTGCCGCCCCGAAACGTTCGCCCGCCATCCCCGATGTGCCGACCACTGCCGAGGCCGGACTGCCCGGCTTTGAGGTGGCGACATGGTATGCGCTCTGGGCCCCGAAAGGCACGCCGCCCGAAGTGGTCGAGCGGATGGGTCGGGAGCTGCGCACCGCCCTCGCCTCGCAGCCGGTCAAGGACGCCTGGGCGCGCAACGGCTCCGACATCCCGACGCTGATGGGGGCCGAGTTCGCCGGCTTCCTCAAGTCCGAGATCGCGCGCTGGGGCAAGGTGGTCAGCGAAGCGAAGGTCGGTCTGTAAGGTCCCCCGCCCGCGCGATGGCGCCTGTGACTCCGGCGACGAAGGCGCAGCTGTGGCCGCCGGGGATGGCACGGCTCGTGCTTTCCCACAGCCGGGCAGGCCACGCCCCTTCACGGCGCTGGCCAGCCCGGCCACACTGACGCCCGACCCCGAGCCCTACCAGCGCAACCGACCAAAGAGCACGCCGGCCGCATGACCACTGCCACCCCCCTGATGCTGGCCAGCGGCATCGTCAAGCGCTTCGGGCCCCTCGTCGCCAACGATTGTGTGAATGTGGCGATCGGGCCGGGCGAGGTCCACGCCTTGCTCGGCGAGAATGGCGCGGGCAAGTCGACACTGGTCAAGATCCTCTATGGGCTCCTGCAACCGGATGCCGGCTCCCTGGCATGGGAAGGCCGCACGATCAGCCTGAAAAGCCCGGCCGAGGCCCGCCGCCTCGGTGTTGGCATGGTGTTCCAGCACTTCTCGCTGTTCGAGGCGCTCACCGTCGCCGAGAATGTGGCGCTCGCGCTCGACGGGACCGAACCGGTTTCGGCCGTGGCCGACCGGCTGGTGGCCGTCTCGGAGGCCTATGGCTTGCCGCTTGATCCGCGCCGCGAGGTCTGGCGGCTGTCGGTCGGCGAACGCCAGCGCATCGAGATCGTCCGCTGCCTGATGCAGCATCCGCGCCTGCTCATCCTCGACGAGCCGACATCGGTGCTCACCCCCCAGGAAACCGAGGGGCTGTTCGCCACGCTGGCGCGCATCAAGGCAGAGGGCTGCGCGATCCTCTACATCTCCCACAAGCTCGAAGAGGTCAGGCGCATCTGTGACCGCGCCACCATCCTGCGCCACGGCAAGGTTGTCGCTACCTGCGATCCAAGGCAGCAGAGTGCGGCCTCGCTCGCCCAGATGATGGTCGGCAGCAAGGTCATGCCGACACGGCACGAACCTGTGCTGTCCGATCAGGCACCCTTTCTGCGTGTGCAAGACCTGTCCCTGCGCTCGCCCGATCCGCATGGCACCCATCTCAGCGGCATCGACCTTGCGGTCAGGCCCGGCGAGATCACCGGGATCGCCGGCGTCGCCGGAAACGGGCAGGACGAGTTGTTCGCGGCGCTGTCCGGCGAAATCCTTGCGGCACGTCCCGAGGTGATCATCCTCGCCGGCCAGCCGGTCGGCAACGGCTTCGTGCGCTCTGGCCTCGTCGACAAGCCCGGCACGCTGGGCTGGGTCGACCGTGTGGTCGCTGCCTTCGATGTGCGCAAGGGCCCGCGCGACCCGGCCGCCAGCGCCCTGTCCGGTGGCAACCTCCAGAAATTCGTCGTCGGCCGCGACATCCTTCGCAACCCGCGCCTGCTGATCGTCTCGCAGCCGACCTGGGGCGTCGACGCCGGCGCTGCTGCGCTGATCCGGCAGGCGCTGGTCGATCTGGCACGCAGCGGCGCAGCGGTTCTGGTCATCAGCCAGGATCTCGACGAGTTGTTCGAGATCGCTGACCGGATGGCTGTGATCTTCCACGGCCGGCTTTCGCCAGCTCTTCCAACGGCCGGGTTGGCCCGCGAGGCCGCCATCGAGGCCCTCGCCGACGCCGGCCTGACTATGGCCGACATTGACTCGGTCGTGGTGGCCAGCGGACCGGCCATGTTCGGCGCGGTCAACCAGCCGGAGAAATGGCTGGTTGACGCCCTTGGCGCTCGCTACAAGCCGCTCGTCCGTATCACCAGTGGCGGTGGCACCGGCCTAGCCGGAGCCTTAGCAGCCAT
>JAPLOW010000061.1 GCA_026400555.1 Hyphomicrobiales bacterium | reverse complement strand
GGTTCATGCGCTGCGGCGTGGCTGGCCGACCCAGTCATCGACGGCGGCGATCGCCATTCTTGCCCAGTTGGCCCTGAGCCTTGCGCCACGCGTCTCCGCGAACGCGGCGGCACGCGAAAGCCTGATGCTGGACCTCGCCGCTTTGCCGGCTCGTGTCACAGAGGCCCTCGCGTCGCACGACGCGCCTGCGCGGGCCATGGCGGCCACTTTCGCATCGGCCGGCAGCGTGCTGTTCACGGGCGCGGGCCCCTTCTTCGCGGCGGCGTGTTTTGGAGCCGCCAAAATCCGTGAACTGTGCCCGGTCCATGCCTTCGCCCTGCCGCTTGAGGAGATGCACCACTATCGGCTGCCGAAACAGGGCGATCACCTCGTAATCGTATCGCCTGATGCTGTCAGCCGCGAACGCGCGTTCGACACGGTTCTGGTCGGCGAGGCAGTGGGCGCTACCGTGGCTGCGCTGCTCGGGTCGCCGGATGCCGAGATTGCCGAGCGGGTCTGGCACGTTGTCCAGTTGCCGCACGCAACCGGCCCGCTCGGCACGATCTTCGCCGCGCTGCCGCTGCACCTGCTGGCCTATCATCTGGCGACGATCCGCGCCGGGTCGTCCGGGGACAGCGCCGGCACATGAGCATCGCGGTTTTCGCCTGTGGCGGCGTCATCATCGACAATGTGGTGGCGGCGGACGGCGCATTGGCGCGCGACCTTGTCGGCGGCAATGCTGTCTATGCCGCCATGGGCGCGAGCCATTGGCTCGATCGGGTCGGCATCGTTGCGCGCGTGCCGCGGAACTATCCGGCAGACGCCTTCACCGCCTTGCAGGGAAGCGGTCTTGATCTGGGCGGACTGGGCGTCGAGCCGCTTGATGTGACGCGATCGGAATGGTTCTTTCATCGCGCCGACGGCTCACGCGTGGACCATCTCCATGCCACTGCGGAACTGGCCGATGCCTTTGGCATGACAGGCGAGCGTGTGCCGATTGAACGGGCGCAGCACTTTCAGAACCGCCTCGAGCAGGAGACAGACGCCGGCGGCGACTACAAGGCCTTCAGGGCGGCCCATCCCGTGACGGCGGATCATGTCCCCACTGGCTACTGGCGGGCGCGGGGCGTGCATCTTGCCCCGAATGCCCCCGCAGCGCAGTTGACGATGGCGCGACAGGCGCGGCGGGAAGGCCTCACGATCACATGCGATCCGGGCTTTCACGCCGGCTCGATGCGCGCGGATGATCTCGACGAACTGCTTGCTCTCGCCGACGCCTTCCTGCCGAGCGAGAAGGAACTGGCGGCGCTGTGTCCCGGCCGGGATCCTGCCGCGGCCCTGTCGCACCTGTCAGGGCGCGCGCGGGCGCTGGTTGGCGTCAAGCTGGGGAGCAAGGGCGCCCTTGTCCTGCTGAAGGGCGAGACCGCAGCCCGGCATGTGCCGGCCGTTGCGGCCAGGCCGCTTGACCCGACTGGCGCCGGCGATGCCTTCTGTGGCGGCTTCCTCGCCGGTCTGGTATGCGGCGAGGATGCATTCGCTGCCGGTCTGCGCGGAGCCGTCTCGGCGGCGCTGGCGATCGAAGCCATGGGCGCCCTGCAGCAGCGGGATCGGCGCGCCGAGGCCCGGTTGCGCCTTCGGCGGGCCGCGGCCTCGTCCGGTGACCTGCCGAAGGCGCACAACCAGCACCATCCTCCATATCACTCCTGATCCGGAAGTACACCATGCCATCAGCCCAGTCTGCGCCCCCCCGTGTGATCGCGGCGCTCCATCTGCCCGACCCGGTCCGGCAACCGGGGCTCTCGATGGCCTATCTCGAGGACTATGTCCTCACCAACGCGGCTGTCTTCGTGCGTGCCGGCGTTCCGGCGATCAAGCTGCAGGACCAGACGCGCTGCAACGGGCCGGCAAGTCCGGCAACCATCGCGACCATGGCCGCGCTCGGGCGCCTGTTGAGGATCGAGCACCCTGAGATCACCCTCGGCATCATCCTTCAGGCCCATGATGCAGAAGGTCCGCTCGTCGTCGCCAGGGCCAGCGGCGCCAGTTTTGTCCGCCTGAAGGTTTATGTCGGCTCGGTGAGTGGCGCCGAGGGCCCGAAGCATGGACTGGCCGTTGCCGCGCGGGACTGCCGCGTGCGGATCGGGGCAGACGGCGTGGCCATTCACGCCGACGTGCATGACCGGACGACCATTCCGATCGACGGTGCCTCGCCGGAGCAGAGCGCACAATGGGCCGTCAGCATGGGGGCCGACAGCCTGGTCCTCACTGGATCATCCTTTGCCGACAGCCTTGACCGCATCCGTCGTGTCCGAGCCGCGGGCGTTGCCGCCCCGGTCCTGCTCGGGGGAGGCGTCACCGCGGCGAACGTGGCCGAGGCCCTTGCCAGCGCCGACGGCGTGGTGGTGAGCACGGCATTGATGCTGAGGGATGGCGCCCGGCGCGGCCCGCTGCTGTGGGACTTCGAGCAGTGCCAGCGCTTCATGGATGCCGCCGGGCGCTGACCCGATCGGGCCGGGGACGTTCGACAGGATGACACAGGCAAAATCGAAGCTGTCAGAAGGTCGCAGGTAACGCTGAGGAGGCGTCGCCGTATCCACAATCGACCGCAGCAGAAAAGCTTCCACAAGTGCTGTGCATCAATCATATGCGGATGAAATTCTGCACCTGCAGGAAGCAAGATCATATGTGAACTGTGCCTCGGCTTCAGGACGACATCGGAGATTGGTCCGACAACATGGTCTTGGTCAGCCGAGGAGGTTGAGCCCGGTGACGGCGCCGGTGCTCCGGGCCTGAATGGCGCGGGAGCAGCCGGCGCGCCGCTGGAGACCCTGCCGAGTGACCACCTCTATGCGGTGGCGACAGCGGTCGCGCTTCGGGGCGATCATCGAGAACGCCTTCGGCAATGCCGGCAATGACACGCTCGACGGCGGGCTCGGCAACGACACAATCGATCGCGGCTCAGGTGCGGACTCGATGAACGGCGGCGACGGCGTGGACACGCTGAGCTGTGCCTCGTCGGAGGCGGGCATCCTGTTCTATCTCCTGGTGGCGAGCCTTAATGGCGGCGATGCGGCGGGCGACATCTACAGCCTGTTCGAGAACGTCACCGGCACGTCGGCAAACGACCGCATCTATATGGACAACGGGGCGAACAGCGTCGAAGGCGGCCGCTTCGACACGGTCGAACTCTATGGCGGCAACGACAGCGATCTCGGCGGGGCGGGCTTTGACTACGCGCTCGGTGGTGCAGGCGCTGACCTCATCAGCGTGGGGGCTGTTGGCAGCCTGGTCTATGGCGAAGAATGACACTATCACTGCCGGTTCCGGCTCGAACAGCCTCTACGGCGGCGGCGGCAATGACACGATTCAGGGCGGGATCAACCAGGACGTGATCCTTGGTGGTGATGGTCTTGATGTTATCACTGCATTTGACGGTGATGACTTCGTCTTCGGCGAGGACGGGAATGACGACATCAGCGGCAACGCCGGCAATGATCAGATCGAGGGTGGCCTTGGCTCCCTGTTCGGGAACGCGGGCGTCGACATCATTCTGGGCGGGGCGGATGCCGACAGCATCGACGGCGGCAGCGAGGACGATTTCCTCTTCGGCGAGGCCGGCAACGACACGGTTCTGGGCGGCGCAGGGAACGATCAGGTCTTCGGTGGCAGCGAGAATGACCCGCTGCAGGGCAATGCCGGCGTTGACATCCTTAATGGCGGCGATGGCAACGACACCATCATCGGCACCAGCGGCCAGGACCAGATGTGGGGCGGCACGGGTATCGTTGATACCGGCGCCGACGTGTTCCAGTTCAGCGCGGGCAACGGCTACGACATCATCTTCGATTTCCAGGCCGGTGCCGGCGTCGTCGACCAGATCAGGCTGATTGGCTTCGGCCTGGGCAACTTCGGGCAGATGCTGTCGGCGAACCTGATCAGCCAGGCTGGCGCGAGCACGCAGATCAACCTGCCGGGATCAGCCAACGTCATCTTCCTGATGAACACCACCGCCACCACCCTTGTCGCGAACGACTTCCTGTTCGGGTGAAGGGGCGAACGCAGGGACCGTCAGCCATGCGCCTTGCGCTGCGCCGGCGGCGTGCCGTGGGTGTGGAAGGTGTCGATGGTTTTCAGGCCCCAGGCCTGACCCTTCTTCCGCTCGGTCTCGGTCCAGATGACGGGCTCCCAGTCCGGTGCAAGGATCAGCCGCGCGCCGCTGTTGGCAAGCTCGACGCGGTTGCCTGCAGGCTCCCAGACATAGAGAAAGAACGTGCCCTGGATAGCGTGTTTGTGCGGCCCTGTTTCGATATGCACGCCGTTCTCGAGAAAGATGTCGGCGGCGCGCAGGATGTCCTCGCGGGTGTCGGTGGCGTAGGTGACATGGTGCAGACGCGCCACGCCACCGCTGTGATCCTCCGTGCACGCAAGATCATAGGTCTTGTTGTTGATGGTGAACCAGCAGCCGCCGATGCGGCCGTTATCGAGCTGGATCATCTCGGTCACGCGTGAACCAAGACAGGTCTGCATGAAGCGGCGGAACTCCGCCACGTCGCCGGCCAGCAAATTGAGGTGGTCCAGCCGGCGCGGCGCAGCGCCCCGACCGTGATAGCGCTGGGCGATGTTCTTGAGCTTCGGCGTCTCGCCTTCCGGCGCGGCATAGCGCAAGGTGTCCCAGTAGATCTCGAAGACATGGCCGAACGGGTCCTCGAAACGGAAGGACCGGCCATGGCCGGGGTCGCCCTCCGTCCAGCCATGCACCATGTAGCCGCTCGCCTCGATCGCGGCCACGCGCCGCGCCAGCGCAGCCGGCGAAGCGGCCCGGTAGGCGATGTGGCCGACGCCGGTGGTGTGGTGGCGGGTGAGCTTCAGCGAATGAAACTCGTAATCGTCATAGGCGCGCAGATAGGCCGATGTCTCATCCTCGGCCGTCAGCGTCAGCCCGTAGACCCGCGTGAAGAAGTCGAGGCTCTCGGCATAGCGGTCGGTGTAGACCTCGACATGGGCGAGATGGGCGATGTCGAAACAGGGTTCGCGGCGCAGATCGTCGCTCATCCCCAGACCTCCTTGGCGACTTCCACGATGCGCGCCAGCTTGGCCCACTGCTCGTCCTCGGCCAGCACGTTGCCTTCCTCGGTGGAGGCGAAGCCGCACTGCGGCGACAGGCAAAGCTG
>JAPLOW010000139.1 GCA_026400555.1 Hyphomicrobiales bacterium | reverse complement strand
TAGCTTCGGTTCAGCGCGCCAGGAAGGCCGGCACGCGCTCCAGCGCGTCTGCACGTGCGCTGGGGTTGGTGCCGGCATGGGCCATGCCGCTGCCATCAGCGCTGAAGGCGAGGTCGCTGCGCTGGGTCACTGGACGGCCGGGATGGTCGAAGTCGTGAAACGCATCCGGGTAAAGCTTGAGGAGCACGGACTCGCCACGGGCAGCGGCAGCCTCGACGAGGGTCTTGCAGGGCGCGGCCGGCGTCCAGTCATCCGCCTCGCCCATCAGGATGAGCAGCGGCAGGCGCGCCTTGAACCCGGCCGATTCAGCCTGACCCCGGCAGCCCGGATAGAAGGCGACGGCCCGCGCAAGGTCGGGGGACAGGTCAGCCGGCCTTCGGTCCTTGCGGATCGCGGCCAGCACGGTGGACCCGCCATTGGACCAGCCCAGCAGCGAGACGGCACTGGGCTTCACATCACTGCGCGCCTGAAGCCATGTCTTGGCGGCTAGCACGTCGGCGACCCGTTCGCGGCCCGCCCGCACGCTCCTGTTGACGGTGCCGCACTGCGAGCCAAGGCCGCGTGACCTGAAACTGTCCGGCATCAGGACGAGAAAGCCCTTGGCCGCCAGCCTCTGGCCCCAATCAGCGTGCCGGGCCGAGGGCAGGCCGGCTGAATTGAACAGGCCGCCGCAGCCATGCAGCGCGATCACGGCCGGATGAGGCCCGGTGCCCTGGGGACGATAGAGCGCCGCAGCCAGCTCCACGTCTTCCGCAGGAATGCGAACCATTTCGGGTAGCACGTCTGCCCTCGCAGGACCGACCACTGCGGGCAGGATCAGCCTCGCGATCAGCGTCGCGCCAAGAAAGCCTCCGGCAAACCTGCGGATGATCATTGCAGTTGACCGGAGTTTCGGAAATGCGCCTGCCACCCGGTGTCCCTGTCCACATACGTCCCTCAATCAGGACATTCCAACGATGAAGCTGACATGCTATCGCACTTTTGCAAAAATGGGGAGCGAGCGCAATGAACCGGCATGAAACGCCGTTTCTGGGCGGGCAGGAGGCAGTGCTCAGTTTCGGTGACGGCGAATTCGCTGTCCTGAAGCAGGGGACTTATGTGCGCTGCGCCGTCACCGGCGTGCGCATTCCGATCGAGGAATTGCGCTACTGGTCCATCGACCTCAACGAGGCTTATGCCTCGCCCGCCGCGGTGCTGGCCCGCCTCAACCGGTTGCAGAAGCGCTGAAGCAGGTGTCGAGCAGGGCGTTCAGCCTGTCCATGCCGCCGACCGGCACAAGCGTGACCTCCACGACGACGAGCCGCCCGCGCAAGGAGTGCGGCAGGTCGGAACCGATCCGCGCCCGGTCCTTCGCCGTTGTCGCGACCAGTGCGTCAAGGCTTGCGGCGGTCGCGCCAACCCGTTCGAGATCGCTTGCGCTGTAGGGCGCATGATCGGCGACGATATGCTCCCCGACGATGTCCGCGCCGCAGGCCCGCAAGGTGGTGCGGAACTTGTCGGGCAACCCGATCCCGGCCATGGCGAACACGCGGCGTCCTGTGAGGCTCGCGGTGGCGGCAGGCGAAGGCACCAACTCCGCTGTGATAACCGGCAGGCCCGTGAGGTCCGCCGCACGTGCGCCGTCCTCGCCGGGGCCGATCAGGATGACTGCGTTGACCTGGCTGGCCTGAAGCGCTGCAACCGCCCGCAGCGGCCCGGCAGGATGGGCCAAACCATTGCCGAAGCCGCTCTGGCCGTCGATGACGGCAAGGGTGAGTGTCTTCTCGATGTCGGGATTCTGCAGTCCATCATCCATGATGATTACGCTGGCGCCGGCTTCCAGCGCTTTTGCCGCCCCCGCAACCCGGTCGCGCGACACGATGGTTGGCGCAGCCTGCGCCAGCAGCAGCGGTTCATCGCCGACCTCGGTCGCACTGTGCCGCGAAGGGTCCACCCGCGTCGCAAATCGCACCGAGCCGCCATAGCCCCGACTCAGGAACACCGGACGTTCGCCGCGCGCGACCAAAAGGCTGGCGAGGAGCAGCGCCGTCGGCGTCTTGCCCGCGCCGCCGCTGGTGAAGTTGCCGACGCAGATCACCGGGCAGCCGACCTTTACGCCCGGCCGGCGCATCCGGCGCAAGGTGGCGGCGCTGTAGAGCGTTGCCAGAGGCTGAAGCAGCCGCGCGGTCAGGCCGGGCGGGGTCGTCCACCAGAAGGCGGGCGCGCGCATCACGGCTCGGCCCGACGGGCCATGAGCCCCGCCCGCGCCAGCAGCGGGTCTATGGCCTGCATGATGCGGTCGGTCGCCCCCGTCAGCGCGGCGACGCCCTGCGCCGCGAGCCGGCCTGTTGTCCGGGCCTCGTTGGCATGGGTCAGCCAGTACAGGACCTGCCCGGCCAGCGCGCCCGTATCCTGGACCTTGACCGCCCCTCCGCCGTCATCGAGCGAGGCGAAGACGTCGATGAAGTTGTGGATATGCGGACCATGCACGATCGCGGCGCTCAGCTTCGCTGCCTCGATCGGGTTTTGCCCGCCATGTGGCACCAGCGAACCGCCGAGATAGCAGACCGGCGCCAGCCTGTAGAACAGGCCGAGCTCGCCGACCGTATCGGCCACATAGACGTCGAAGGCGCGGTCGGGGGCAAGCCCGGTCGACCGGCAGCCGCTCGCCAGCCCTTCGGCCAGCGCCAGCGCCGCGATGTCCTGTCCGCGCTGCGGATGCCGGGGTGCGATGATGGTGAGCAGCCCCGGCAGCCGCTCCGCGACGCGCCGATGCGCATCGATGATCATCTCCTCCTCGCCGGGATGGGTGCTGGCCGCCACCCAGATCGGCCGCCCCGAGGTGACGCCCTGCAGCATCGCCAGCGCGGCCGGATCGGCCGGCGGCGGCGTGACATCGTATTTGAGATTGCCGCCCAGCATGACGCGCGGCGCGCCCAGCCGCGAGAAGCGCTCGCCGTCGCGTTGTGACTGCGCCATCACCACATCGAAGCGCGAGAGCAGGGCATGGGCCATCCCCGGCTGCTTCATCCAGCGTGCATAGGAGCGTTCCGACATGCGGCCGTTGAGCAGCATCAGGGGAACATCCGCCTTGGTGGCCTCCACGATCAGGTTTGGCCACAACTCTGATTCCACCATCACGCCGATGGCGGGATGCCAGTGGCTCAGGAAGCGCTGCATGAAGCCTGGCGTGTCGAGCGGGATGAACTGGTGCAGCGCTGCCGCCGGCAGCCGCTCGGCCATGACCCGTGCCGAGGTGACGGTTCCCGATGTCACCAGCACGTGGATGCCGCGCTCCTGCAGCTGTTCGATGATCGGGATCATCGAGACCGTTTCCCCAACGCTGGCGCCGTGCAGCCAGACCAGAGGACCTTGCGGACGCGCCATGCTGGCCACGCCCATGCGCTCCTTGAGGCGCACCGGGTCTTCCTTTCCCTTCTTCAGGCGCTGACGGAGGATCACTCCGGCAGCCGGCTGGGCCAGACGTGTGGCGGCACGGTAGAGCCGCAATTGCCATGGGCTGCGCGTCATGATTGCGACGCCTGTTGCTGCGCGCGTTTGGCGGCCGCCTGCGCGCGGTTTGCGGCGATCATGGCCTCGGCAGGATCATCACGCCCAACCATGGCGAAGGCATGGGCATGGACTGCGTCAAGCCCGGCCTCGATCGCCAGCCGCGCCGCCTCGATCGCGGCCTCGTCGGCGTCGCGCGCGACATGGATCGCATCCCCGACCACAATGGCGCAGCGCCCAAAGGGCAGGCCGATGGTCGTCGCGTCCCAGTTGCGCGCCGAATAGCGGCGGCTGGTGGTGACGGCGACCGGGTAGATCGGGCGGCCCGAGACCTGGGCCAGCTTCACGATTCCCGCGCCCGCAACCCGCGCGATCTTGGGCACATCGGCGGTCAGGACCATCGTCTGCCCCGCGGCCAGCGCCCGTGTCATCGCCATAAAGGCGCTGATGCCGCCCTTTTCGCGCACCTTGCGGCCATGGGCTCCCGATCCTCGGATCGCGCCAATGCCCAGTTGGCGCAGGGCGATGGCGTTGAACTCGCCGTCCCCGTGGCGCGACACCAGCGAGGATGCATTCATCCAGTCCGGGCGTCCGTAGGGCACCATCAGATGCTGGCCATGCCACATGGCGACGATCACCGGCAGGTCGGGCCGCACCCTTGTCTCATAGACGCCCTCGGGCGCGATGCTGATCCGGTTGGTCTTCTGCACCAGCCGCAGATAGCTGGCCAGAAGGCGGCCAACGGCCTCCTGTACGAGCGGCTTTTTGAGGATCGCAAGCGCCATCGGACCGTCTGGCCCTGCTCAGGGCTTCGATGGGTCGAGCATGCGGTGCAGGTGCACGACGAAATAGCGCATGTGGGCATTGTCCACCGAGGCCTGCGCCTTCGCCTTCCAGGCCGCATGGGCGCTGGCGTAGTTCGGAAAGATTCCGACGATGTCGAGCTTGGACAGGTCCCGGAACTCGACGCCATCGAGATGGGCCAGTTCGCCGCCAAATACGAGGTGCGGCAATTGTTTCTGCGGTGTTGAATCAACCATGGGCGCTCCCCGATGCAATGGCGTCACTCAGGCTGCGATACGCTATCGCGCCGGTTCTTGCGAGAGGCCAGCGCGCCTGCGGGAGCGTCAACGGCGCGAAAAAGCATGGTCCCGCATGGCGTTTGCCGCAGCGAGAAGCGCCGGGTGGGTGCCATGCCCGGCCGCCACCAGCGTCGCATGGACAGGGCGGACGCGGTTGAAGACCAGACAGTCACCAGCCAGAGTGGTCACCGTGCCCCCAGCCTCGCTGAGGATGAGGTCGGCGGCGGCCAGATCCCAATCGCGCGAATCAGGCGAGATCAGACCACCGTCGAGCGATCCCTCCGCGATCCGGGCGAGCCGTAGCGCCAGCGACGGCACCTTCGGCTGCGCGTCGAAGGCATAGACCTTGGCCAGCGCTTCGAGCATCGGCTGCGGGCCCGCAATGCGCGGCTGTCCGTCAGCCGGTGCCCGGGTCCGAATCTCGCCGGCATTGCGGGTCGCGCCCTGTCCGAGGCTGGCCGCATAGGTCGCGCCCAGGGCCGGCGCATGCACGACGCCGAGAACCGGCTTGTTGTCCGCCAGCAGAGCAACGCAGACACCCCAGTCGGGCAGGCCGGCCATGAAGGCACGGGTGCCGTCGATGGGATCGACAACCCAGACCAGCCTGTTGCCAAGCCGCGCCGGGTCATCCACCGTTTCTTCGGAAAGCCAGCGCGCGGCCGGAACGATGTCGCCGCAGCGCGCCTTCAGGAAGTTGTCGACCGCGATGTCGGCCTCGGTCACCGGCGAGCCGCCATCCTTGCTCCAGATGCGCGCCAATGTGCTGGCGCCGGGCCTGAAATACCGCATTGCCATGTCTCCGGCTGCGGTTGCGACGCGCACGGATTCGGCGAGCAGGCGGTCAAGTCCTTGCGGCGAAAGGTCGATCATCGGCTCGTTCTGGGCGGTGTGGCGCATTTGCGCAAGTTTCCTAAACTTTGGTCAAGCATACCGCCCAAAACCAGCGCTGAAACCTCCCTTTAACGCAATGCCTTAAGGCGTTGAGCACTGCTGTGAGCCATCGTCGCCAGTGACAGAACAAGGCCGCACCACACAAAAAGCGGCCCGTCTGCAGGGAAAATGAGGCGTTATATGGCGAACCGTTCGTCGCAGATCAGGTCCGGCCGCAGCAACCGGCCGGACCTGGTTGACCACATCGGCCCCGCATCGGAGCCCTCGCTGGGAGACCCGGTTGCGGTGATGCCTGCGCTTGCCGCGGCCACGTCCGCTCCGATCCAGCGCATCGAGGGCGTCCGGATCATCCGGCCGGCCATGAACTGGACCGGCGTCGGCCTGCGCCTCCAGCATCACGACCTTACCTCCAGCCTGTTCGAGATCTTCCTGACAGCCGGGGGAGGGCGTGATCTGGTGATCGCGGTGCTCGACGAGGACGATGCGATCGCCGCCTGGCGCAGCGCCGGTAAGGCGACAGCGCTGCCCCTGCTGCTGCAGGCGGCTGACGGCGCCATGTCCAATCCCTATCCCCAGATCGGCCCGGTCGCGCTCGGCCCGCTGCATCTTCGCCGGCAGCACGCCTTCCTGCGCCATCGCCGCCCGCGCTTCCTGATGCGCCGCAAGAGTATGCGCCCGCGACTCGAAACGATCGCGGTGCTCGGTCACGAACTGTCGCGCGGCGGCGTCGTCTGAGGCGTGCTCAGATCGTGATCCGCCACAGCGGATCGAGGCACAGCCCCGCGGTGAGCAGAAGGCCGGCGGTCCGGTTCGAACGGAACAACGCCAGCGCAAGCGCCGGATTCGGCTGCGCAAGGGCGCGAACCTGCAGCATCAGATGCGTGGCGAACAGGGCGAGCCCTGCGAGCGCAACCAGCCCGCCGCCCACCGCCATCACACTGCCGAGGACCAGCAGCACAGTCAGAGCGTAGCACAGGCCGATGGCGAGCTGCGCATGGCCGCCGAAGGTGCGGGCCGATGACTTGATGCCGACCATGGCATCATCCTCGATGTCTTGCAGCGCATAGATCGTGTCATAGCCGATCGTCCAGAACACCGCTGCGGCATAGAGCAGGACCGGCGCCAGCGCGAGCGAACCGAAGACGGCGCTCCAGCCCACCAGCGCACCCCAGGAGAAGGCGAGGCCGAGCACGGCCTGCGGCATGCCGGTGACGCGCTTCATGAAGGGATAGATTGCCACGATCACCAGCGAAGATGCGCCAAGCACGATCGTGAACGCGTTGAACTGCAGCAGAACCGCAAGGCCGACCAGCGACAGCGCGATCAGCCAGACCACCGCCTGTTGCGTGGTCACCTCGCCGGCCGGCAGCGGACGGTTGCGCGTGCGCGCCACCTGCCGGTCAAGATCGCGGTCGACGATGTCGTTGCCGGTACAGCCGGCGCCGCGCATGACCACGGCGCCGATGTAGAACAGCGCCATGTGCCAGAGGTTGGGCAGCAACACGCTGACAGGCGTTCCGGCAGGCGAGAGGCTGGCGACGTGCATGGCGGCGAGGCCGGCAGCCCACCAGCATGGCAAGAGCAGAAGCCAATAGCCGATCGGCCGGTCAAGCCGCGCGAGTTTGAGATAGGGGCGCGTGGCCGGCGGAGCGAACGTATCGACCCAGTTGCCGCGCCTTGCATCCGGGAGGGATGATGGCTGGGTCATCCCATGAGCATCAGGTCGGCCGGAGCCGCTTGTGCTCACAGCGCGCCTTGTGGCACCCGCCACGGCCCGCCCGAAAACCCGTCAATGCCGCCAAAGGTGCTGTTGTCCTGCCCCTGCGCCTGGCGCTGCTGCTGTTCGCGGGCCTGACGCAGCATGGTCGCCTGCTGCCTGGCTGCATTGCAGGCCTGGCCGCGCACTTTCACGATCTGGCCCTGGCTGCTGTTCACATTGTTGGCGAACTCGTCCGGAACCTGGCACCATTCCTTGTTGTCCTTCAGGAAGGCGATGGTGCGGGCCCCGTTGCTGGCCAGGTCGCTGAAGGCCTTGCAGGCCACATTCGGGTCGACGCGCTTGCGCCCGAGCCCGTTGACCCGCTCCATCAGGGACTGGCGCTGTTTCAGGAGCGTGCCCAATTGCTCGCAGACATTCGATTGGGCCAGCACGCCCGAAAAACTGGCCATCGGCACAAGCATCGCGGTGGCAACCCCACTCGCAAGCAACATACGCCTGAACATCAGCTCTTTCCTCTCATGGGTGCAGCCTCCCGGGCCGCCACACCAACTGGTCTCCGCACCTTTATAGCAGCGCGCGCCGGATCATTCCACCCGTCGCTGTCGCGCGTTCGGCGAGCGACCCTGTTCATCGGTTCAAATCACGTCGGGTTTATGGCAGACAGGCCTGCGTTCGAGCCGCCACAAGGGGCCGGGAAACGGAAAGATCTGGCCTGCCATGGAAAAACCTGTCGGCCCAAGACTGTTTGTCGCAGGCGACCTGAAGGACGACGCGGTCATCGCGCTCGAGCGCGATCAGGTCAATTATTTGGTCAACGTGCCGCAAGGACGTCGTCCTGCGCGCCCGGCGGCAGACGCGGCCGCAGCCCCCGCAAGCCGATCTCCATTACCTGTTCGCGCCGCTGAAATCGGCCCGGCTCGACTACATGGCGCAGAAGGCGGTCGAAATGGGCGCGACGCTGCTCCAGCCCGTTCTCACGCGCCGCACCCAGGTGTCGCGGATCAACACCGGGCGGCTTGCGGCCAATGCGGTGGAAGCCGCCGAGCAATGCGGCCTGCTCAGCGTGCCCCCGGTCGCGGCCGAAGTGAAGCTGGAGCGGGCGATGGCGATGCGCGAGGAGAGCCGCCTGCTGATCTTCTGCGATGAGGATGCCCCTGTGTCCAATCCGCTGGAAGCCCTTGCGGCTTCGCGCGCCGCCGCCAGCCCGGATCAGCCGCTCGCGCTGCTGATCGGCCCGGAGGGCGGGTTCGATGACGAGGAGCGCCGGATTCTGTTGGCCCAACCCCGAATCGTCCGCCTGTCGCTCGGCCCGCGCATTTTGCGGGCGGACACCGCCGCTGTCGCGGCGCTCGCCATCATTCAGGCGTGTTTGGGTGACTGGCGCTGACCGGCGCCCTGCGTCGCCCGCAAACACACAGAAAGATCAAAAAAATTAATTTCTATGGGAACAGGTTGTAATTGAGCCTTGATCGCCGACAGTCTGGGTAGACATAAAAGTAAAATTTTGCAAAAGAATAATTAATTATAGAAATTGTTATTTTCATGACAAAATAAAATAGATATCAATTGGCATAGAATAAGAATATTGATTGTCAGATGCTGTCATAAAATCTGCAGTTAGCCGCGTCGATCCTTTGTTTATTGCAGACGTTCGTGCAGCTTATCCGATCGAGGTCCAGCGCAAGATGCTGCAATGCCAGCTGGAGGTGGCGACGCCTCCGCTGCACGACTTCGGCGAGGCCGAAGCGGCACTCGGCGGGCTCAGGCAGGGAATTTCCGTGATTGCAGGCGATCACGGGCTTCTGGTGATGACCTCGGGCACGCATCCGAGCGCGACCTGGCTGCGCCAGCGCGTCACAGCGGCGGCGCGCTATGACCGCATGATGCGCGACCTGCAGATGCTGGGCTCACGCAACCAGGTGTGCGGCCTGCATGTCCATGTCGAAATCGCCGATGAAGACCGGCGCATCAGCATCATGGGCCGGATACTGCCCTTCCTGCCCCTGCTTCTGGCTCTCTCGACCTCGTCACCCTTCTGGCAGGGCCATCGCAGCGGACTGATGGGCTACCGCCTGGCGGCCTATCGCGAACTGCCGCGCACCAGGCTGCCGGAAGTGTTCGAGAATGCCCGGGCCGCGCCATCGAGAACTCCAGCTTCGTCTGGTGGGCGATCCGGCCCCCGCACCAGCACCCGTCGCTGGAACTGCGCATCGCCGACAGCTGCACCCGCCTTGGTGACACCATCCGCGATCGCTGCGCTGTACCGCTGTCTGGTGCGGCGTCTGGATCTTGACGGCGCGATTAATGCCGACATGTCCGCTGCGACGCGCGCCCTCGCGGCGGAAAATGTCTGGCGCGCCCAGCACTATGGCATTCATGGCGCCTTCGTGGATGAGCGGACGGCCAGCATGCGCAGTGTCGCCGATGTCCTCGAGGACACGATCGCGCTGCTTGAGAACGACGCGCGCGAGCTTGGCTGCCTGCCGCAACTGATGTCGCTGCGGGACATTCTCAGCCGCGGCACCAGCGCCGACACCCAGCTTGCGGTGTTCGAGGAGGCGCGCAACCGCCTGCGCAACTCCGAGCAGGCGCTTGGCGTCGTGGTTGACTGGCTTGCCTCCGAAACCCGATCCGGAAAGCAGCGGACAGCCAGGGCCCCCGGCATGGCGCCGCAGTTGCTGCACTGACAGAGACGGCAGCGCGAGGTGGCCACGCGCTTGCACCGTTGCCAGATGCCGTAAACCCGGCGCCATCGTTCGACTGGTCCGAGCGATCGGCCAGGCAGAGCAATCGGCGCGCCCGCTCGGCGCGCGCGGCGACGCCGGACGCCCGGCCATGCGCAGCGTCCATTTGCGCCGTCAGCAGGGGCCTATGCATGGACGCAAGATCAGGTCGGCCGTCTCCGGCTATTGTCGTTGCAATGTCGCCAATTCACTCATATCTCGGTAACCGACACGGGCGGCTTGGTGCTTCTGGGGACGATCTCTCCAACACGGCGCCTGCCGCCCATCCCATCTGTTGACCTGAGACATGCATGGCCCGTGACCAATCCGATCCGACTCCCCTCGGCTCCCGCGACGATCTGGTCGCGTGGATCGCGGCAGGGGAGAAGCCGAGGGCGCTCTACCGCCTTGGGACAGAACACGAGAAGTTTCCTTTCTACCGTGCCGACCTCGCCCCGGTGCCGTATGAGGGTCCGCGGGGCGGCATCCGCCGTCTGCTCGACGGCATGTCCTGGTTGCTCGGCTGGGAGCCGATCATGGAAGGCGACCACCCCATCGGGCTGGCCGACGTCACGGGCGGCGGCGCCATCTCGCTCGAGCCCGGCGGCCAGTTCGAACTGTCCGGCGCACCGGTCAAGACGCTGCACCAGACCCGCGATGAACTGAACGCGCATCTGTCGCAGCTCAAGCAACTGGCCGAGCCGCTCGGGATCGGCTTCCTCAGCCTTGGCCACAGCCCGAAATGGTCGCTTGAGCAGACGCCGATCATGCCCAAGTCGCGCTATCAGATCATGCGCAACTACATGCCCAAGGTCGGCACGCGCGGGCGAGACATGATGTTCCGCACCTGCACGGTGCAGGTGAACCTCGATTTCTCGAACGAAGCGGACATGGTCCAGAAGCTGCGCGTCTCGCTCGCTCTCCAGCCTGTGGCGACGGCGCTGTTCGCCGCCTCGCCCTTCACCGAAGGGCGGCTCAACGGGCAAACGTCGATGCGCTCTGAAATCTGGCGCGACACCGACAACAACCGCTCCGGCATGCTCGCCTTCGCCTTCGAGGATGGCATGGGCTATGAGCGCTATGTCGACTGGGCGCTCGATGTGCCGATGTATTTCGTCAAGCGTGGCGCCACCTATCACGATGTTACCGGCGGCTCCTTCCGCGACCTGATGGCCGGCAGGCTGGCAGGAGCGCCTGGCCAGCAGGCCACGATCGCGGACTGGGCGAACCACATGGGCACGCTGTTCCCCGAGGTGCGTCTGAAGCGCTATCTCGAAATGCGTGGCGCCGATGCGGGCCCTGCCGCCAATCTCGTCGCCCTGCCGGCCTTCTGGACGGGGCTTCTGTACGATCAGGCCGCGCTGGACCAGGCTTGGCAACTGGTCAAGGGCTGGACGGCCGCGGAGCGTCAGACCCTTCGCGACGCGGTCCCGGCCCAGGGGCTCGCGGCGACCATCCAGGGGCGCACGGTTCGTGAAATCGCATATGATGTGCTCCGGCTGGCGCGGTCCGGCCTCGCCCGGCGCGGCTTCACCGATCCGTTCGGCTGCGACGAGACACGGTTCCTTGATCCGCTGGATGCGATCGTCACCAGCGGCCGGACGGTCGCCGACGATCTGATCGCCTCGTTCAATGGTCTGTGGAATCGGTCCGTTGATCCGGCGTTCACGGAGTACGCCCTGTAGGTCGGGCGCGTTGCAGGCTCATCCGGGCATCATGCAAGGATAAATCGCATTGCGAACAAGCCGTTCACGCTGCGGCAAGCATGCTGCGAGGCCGGCGAAAAAGTCGGCCCTTGTTAACTTTTCCCGAAGTCGTTGCTGGCATCTTTCTTGCCATGAACGGCGAAGGCTCCCTGATCAGACGATTTCTGCGCGATGAACGGGGCATCACCTCGATCGAATACGCGCTCATCGCCTCGATCATCTCGATCTGCGCCGTCGCCTCGCTTGGGGTGATCGGCACCAGGGTCAATGGCATGTTCAACGGGATTTTGCCCGGCCTGAACTGACTGGGCACCCGGTCATCCCACCTTGACATGGAACCCACCTTAAGACTGGCAGATGATCGCTCATCATTGCCCACAGCACGGTGTACTCCCCATCCGGCGCACACTCTTTCGCGCAGTGTTCTGGCCGCCCGGCCGGACGCATTCTTGGGCGGCATCGCTGATGAATCCAGCAGCATCGTCGAGGCATGCCGGATCGAACTTCTGAGCGTCCTCGGAGGGGCGAGCAGGCCTCCCGCGCCGGCGGCGCTCGGAGAATGCATACTGGATACCGCGAAATGCGCTGAATTCGTTCACGCAAAGCGCCCGATATTCTCTGGATTACGCGCCTTCTGCGATTAGGGCCTTTGCCTGAACCGATGCTGGTGCAGCGATGCACCGACGCGCGGGCCGGTGGAGTCTGTCCCTGACCAGTTCGCAGGTGGGCGACGGTTCCGTGCTCTTGCGATCGTTGGAGCTCTTGCGCCGCAGGCCGTGGTGCGCGCGGCGGCCACGTCACTGTCCGGCATGCGCATGGCGCTGGACCTTGATCGTTTCAGGGCCGGCTTGACGATGTAACGAACGCGACCTTCGTACGCTTCACACTTTGACAGCAAATACCCCGCGATCTGCCAGCGTCACACCCACTGCATCGCCCGCCTTGCGTGGTGCATTTGCCTCCGGCGCGATGACGAACAGCGGTCCTACCGGGGTATCGAGGTTATACTCGGCGTGGGCGCCCATATACGTCGCGGTTCGTACGGTCGCGTTCAGACATCCCGGCGTCCCGGCATCGACAAGGCGGATCGATTCAGGCCGGATGACAAGATCGACCGGTCCCGACGGCAGATTGCGATGCTTCAGTCTGGTCCGCAAGCCGTCAAGGGTGATCGTGCCGGTCTCGGTCGTCTCGGCGTCGAGCGTGCCTCTCACATGGTTCGCCTCGCCCATGAAGGTGGCGACAAAGACGTTGTCGGGCTCCTCGTAAAGCTGGCGCGGCGTGCCCATCTGGGCGATCTCAGCTGCGCGCATCACCACAATCAGGTCAGACACAGCGAGCGCTTCGGACTGGTCATGGGTGACGTAGACAACAGTGACGCCGAGCGACTGCTGCAAGGCCCGGATCTCCTCGCGCATTGACCGGCGCAGGCGCGCATCGAGGTTCGAGAGTGGTTCGTCGAACAGGAGCACATCGGGCTTCAGCACCAGCGCCCTGGCGACAGCCACACGTTGCTGCTGCCCGCCGGACATCTCCGATGGCAGACGGTTTCCGAAGCCCTTGAGGCCGACCGAGGCCAGCGCCTCCTCGGCCTTTGCGTGCGCATCGGGCTTCTTCATGCCACCGGATATGAGGCCATAGGCAACGTTGTCGAGCACGCTCATATGTGGGAATAGCGCATAGGACTGGAACACCATCGAGACGTTGCGCTCGCCAGCAGACAGGTCCGTCACATCCTTGCCGCCGATCAACAGCTTCCCCTCCGTCGAGCGCTCGAGCCCTGCGATCATGCGCAGAAGCGTAGTCTTGCCGCAGCCGGAAGGGCCAAGCAGCGTGACCAGACTTCCAGCCGGGATCACCAGGTCGAGCGGCTTGACGGCCGTGACCTTTCCGTACCGTTTGGTGATCTTCTCGAGCCGGACTTCCGCGGCGTTCGGATTGGGTACGAAGGTCATCAGGCGCGGGCTCCGGCAGGTGGGGCGGCGATCTGGGGTGTTGGGTCAGGCGCCGCGGTGCGGCGGCCGATCTTGCGCTCGCCGACCACAAGCTGGATCAGGCCGATCGCCAGCATCATCAGCGCGATCAGCGCGGTCGAATAGGCGATTGCGATGCCGTAGTCACCATTGATGGCGCGGTTGATGATGAAGACGGTCGCCATCTCGTATTGCGCCGAGACGAGGAAGATCACAGCCGAAACGGTGGTGATGGCGCGCACGAACGAGTAGATCAGCGCCGTGACGATAGCGGGCTTCAGCAGTGGCAGCACCACGGCTGTCAGGGTGCGGAAGGTCGATGCGCGCAGCGTCGTGGAGGCTTCGTCCAGCGACTTGTCGAGCTGGCTCATCGCCGCCATACCAGAGCGGACGCCGACCGGCAGATTGCGGAAGACGAAGCAGATGATGAGGATGATCGCCGTGCCCGTAATCTCCACGGGCGGAATGTTGTAGGTCAGGATATAGGCCACGCCGATGACCGTACCGGGCACGCAGAAGGTCAACATCAGCGCAAATTCGAGCACTGTCTTGCCCTTGAACTGCTGTCGCGAGAGCACCCAGGCTGCCAGCAGGCCGATGGCGGCCGTGATCGGTGCGGCGATGGCCGCAAGCTGGATTGTGGTGAAGAACGAGCCCCATGCTCCGCCGGTCCATAAGATGCCGTTCGCTGTCCATTCGAGCGCGAAGGCGCGCCCGAAATGCGACAGCGTCGGCGTCCAGTCGCGGCCCCAGACCTTGACGAAGCCGCCCGCCAGCGCGAGCACATACACGAAGATCGTCATCGCCGCCCAGGGCAGGGCGATGCAGTAGGCGGTGCGGCGGATGGAATCCGGCAGCGGCGTCGGCAGGCCCGAGTCGCCCTTGCCGCTCATCGAGACATAGGACGCGCGGCCCAGCACGGCGCGCTGGATCATGAAAGCAACCAGCGCAAAGATCAGCAGGATCAGCGCCAACGTGCCGGCCCGGCCGAAGTCAGCCTGCGCGCCGACGACGGCGAAGAAGATTTCGGTTGAAAGGACGCCGAACGAGCCGCCGAGCAGGATCGGATTGCCGAAATCAGCGAGGCTCTCGACGAAGACAACGAGCCAAGCATTGGTCAGACCGGGCCGCATCAACGGCAACGTGACGGAGGTGAAGGTGCGCATCCTGTCGGCACGCAGGGTCTGCGAGGCCTCCTCCATGGTTGGGGAGATGCCTTGCACCACGCCGATCAGCACGAGGAAGGCCGTCGGCGTGAAGGAGAAGACTTGCGCCAGCCAGACCCCGTCAAAGCCGTAGATCCAGCGGCCGAGTTCGACGCCCGTCAGCGCCGCGACCCACTGGTTGATCAGGCCGGAGCGGCCGAAGATCAGGATGAGGCCAAGGCCGATGACAAAGGGCGGGGTGATGATCGGCAAGACCGTGAGCAGGCGCAGCGGCTTTTTCAGTCTGAAGCCTGTGCGGGTCACGACCAGCGCGAAGGCGAGGCCCAGCACGGTGCAGGTGGTGGCGGTCGCGATGCCGAGCATCAGGGTGTTCCAGGCCACGCGAACCGGCCAGACGGTGAACAGTGTAATCGATGCAATCAGCAACCCGACGCAGCCGGCCACGAAACGGTCGCCGCCAAACAGCCCGCGCAAGGCCAGTGCGGTCGTGGTCAGCGCGGCAAACGCCGCAAAGGCCATCGCCCCGCCCCAGCCGATCCCGAACTGGCGCTCGTCGAGATCGCCGAACGCGCTTTCCAGGAACGGGTAGCTCCAGCCGCGCACGCCGATGAACCAGCCCTGCGCGATGACGGCGAGAAGCCCGCCAAGACCGGTAATCAGCAGGAGATTGCCGCGCCCGCGCCGGTCAAGACCCGGACGGAAGGCCGCCAGTGCCACCACCAGAGCTGCAATGACTGGCCAGAACCAGAAGCGCTTGTGGAACAGCGACTGGCCGAGCGCGCTAGCCGCATCGGCATCCCCTGCGAACAGCGCGAAGATGCCGGAAATCCGCATGCCATCCTGTTGCATGTGCCACGGCACGATGACGACACCCACCGCAGCCGCCAGCCACCACCAGATGGCTGGGTCAATCCTGGGTTCGGTGCGCTGGATCGTGGACATGGGCGGCTCCTGTCGTCGTAGGGTCGGTCAGCGTGACCAGCTACTTGGGCAGCGAACCGACTTCGGCGTCCCAGCGGGACAGGATGCGCCGCCGGGTGGCGGCGGAGCCGAACGTGGCAAAATCATAGTCGATCAGCTTGATCTTCGAGGGGTCCGGAAGGCGTGGATCGGGCATCGCGCCCTTGTGGGCTGGCGCATGCCATTGGTTGACCTTCGGACCGATATCCATCGCGGCAGGCGTCAGATACCAATCGTAGAACTGCTTTGCCTCGCGCTCGTTGCGGGCGCCGCGGATGATCGACATGCAGGCCACCTCGTAGCTGGTGCCCTCGGGCGGATAGCTCAGCTCGACGGGAAACCCGCCCTGCTGAGCCGAGATCGTCTCCATGTTGAAGCTGATCGCGAAGGTGCTCTCGCCGCGGGCAACCGATTGCAGCGGCGCGGCACCCGAGCGGGTGTAGGCGTTGACGTTCGGGTGCAGCTTCTTGAGATAGTCGAAGGCTTTGTCCTCATTCCAGATCTGGATGAGTCCGGCGATGATGGTGTAGGCCGTTCCTGACGAGTTGGGGTTCGGCATCTGCACCTCGCCCCTATAGGCGGGGTTGAGCAGATCTTCCCATGTTTTCGGAATAGGCATGTTCTTCCGCGCCACAAGCTCGCGATTGTAGACGATGCCGATCGCGCCGGACGAGACGCCCGTGCAGTGCCCCTTGGAGGCCTCATGCGCCTTGATTGCCCAGGGATGCAGGTTCGCCATGTTTGGCGAGGTGTAGGGCTGGAGCAGCCGCTCCTCGACCGCGGTGATATGAGTCTCGGCAGACCCGCCGAACCAGATGTCGAGGCGCGGGTTCTGCGCCTCGGCCTTCACCTGGGCGAGGATCTCGCCAGATGACTTGCGCACCATGTTGACCTTGACGCCGGTGTCGCGCTGGAAGCCCGCGGCGATGGCCTCGCACCAGTCGGCGGCGGGTGCGCAGATCATGTTCAGCTGGCCCTGGGCCATGGCAGGCAGTGCGCCCCATGTGATCGAGACGGCGCCGAAGGCGGTAAGCAGAATTCTGCGGTTCATGGGTTTCTCCCGTCGTGTTTCAGTATCTTGATCGTCAAGGCAAGTGCAGCGAAGCGATCCGGTCTCTGACCCAAGTCTGGATCGCTTCGGCTTGCTCGTAATGATCGTCAGTGCGGCCTGTCACCTCGGCAGCGAACCGATCTCGGCATCCCACTTAGCGAGCAGGCGGCGACGCTCGGCTGCTGCGCCGTATTTCACGAAGTCGTACTCGACGAGCTTCATCTTGCTGAGGTCCGGCGCGCCGGGCGGCAGGGGCGCGTTCTTGTTCGATGGCATCTGCAGTTGCTTGCCGACTTCGAAGCCGATCCGCTGGGCGGCGGGTGTCAGCGCCCAGTCATAGAACCTGCGGGCGTTGGCGATGTTGCGCGCGCCCTTGATGATCGACATCGAACCGATCTCGTAGCCGGTGCCCTCGCACGGTGTGTTGTACTTCACCGGGAAGCCGGCATTGCTTTCGGTCACGGCATCATGCACGAACGAGAGCGAGACTGCCGTCTCGCCGCGCGCCACGGCCTTGATCGGGCCGGTGCCGGAACGGGCATAGGCGTTGATGTTGGGGTGCAGCTCCTTCAAATAGGCGAAGGCCTTGTCCTCGCCCATCAGCTGCACCAGCGTGGCGATGATGACATAGGCGGTGCCCGACGAGTTGGGGTTCGCGACCTGGATCTCGCCCTTGTAGGCAGCCTTGGTCAGGTCGGCCCAACAGGCAGGGGCCGAGATGGTCTTCTTGGCCAGCAACTCGGTGTTGAAGCCGAAGCCCACCGCGCCCGAATAGACCCCGACCGAGCGGCCTTTTGCGGCTTCGTACTGGCGGATGGCCCAGGGCTGGAGATCGACGTGCGCGGCGGACTTGTACTCGACGGACAGCCCTTCCTCGGCCACGATCAGGTGCGGATCGCCGGTGCCGCCGAACCAGACGTCGCCGCGCGGGTTCTGCGCCTCGGCGCGGATCTGGGCGAGGCTCTCGCCCGAACCCTTTTGCGTCATGTTGACGGTGATGCCCGTGTCTCGCTGAAAGGTGTTGGCGATCGCGGTGCACCATTCCACCTGCACCGAGCAGTAGAGATTGAGCTGACCCTGCGCCTGCGCGGGCGCGGCCCAGGCCATCGCGACGAGGCTCAAGAGCGGCTCAGATGATCCTGGTTCTGATCCGCGAGGTGATGATTTCGGTCAGGACGACGACCGTGAAGATGGTGGCCAGCACCAGTCCGGCCTGGTCCCAGTAAAGATTGCTGGTCGCGGTATCGAGCGCGACGCCGATGCCACCGGCGCCGACCAGCCCGAGTACGGCGCTCTCGCGCACGTTGATGTCCCAACGGAACAGCGCCACCGACCAGAAGGCTGGCTCGACCTGCGGCCAGTAGCCCTTGATGAGGATCGCCATGGGCGAGGCGCCTGCCGCGGTCAGTGCTTCGATAGGCCCGCGCTGCGCCTCCTCGATGGCTTCGCCGAGCAACTTGCCGACAAAGCCGATCGACCGGAAGGCGATCGCGAGTGTCCCGGCCAGTGCACCGGGGCCGAAAATGGCGACGAACAGCAGCGCCCAGATCAGCGAATTGACCGAGCGCGAGGACACCAGGATGAGATTGGCCAGCTGATTGAGCCAGGCCGAGCGCGTAATGTTGCGCGCGGCCAGCAGCGCGACCGGGGACGCCAGCACCAGCGCCATCAGCGTGCCAAGGGTTGCCGTGTGCAGCGTTTCGACAAGGCCGGACAGCACAGTTGGCCAGAATCGCCAGTCGAACGGCCACATGCGCTGAAAAAGGTCGGCTGTCTGCGCCGGCGCGTCATACAGGAATTCGGGGATCACCTCGATGGTGCGCAGCGACCAGATGACGGCAATGGCGCTCACCACGTAGACAGCGTATCGACCCAGCCGCTCGCCTGGCGTGAAGCGCTGCCATTCGCGGATGATGCCTGTGCCGATGCCGGCTGTCGCTGGGGCCCGTGTCATTGGAAAACCCGGCGGATACGCGTCGAGACGACCTCGAACAGCATAATGATCACTATGATGACCAGAAGGATGGTCAGCACCACGTCGTAGTCGAAGCGCTGATAGGCGGTGAAGAGCGTCGCACCGATGCCACCGCCGCCGACGATCCCGACCATGGTGGAGTTCCGGAGGTTGGAATCGAGTTGGTAGATCACGAAGCCCACGAAGCGCGCCATCACCTGCGGCAGCACGCCCATGATCAGCACGCTGAGGAAACCAGCTCCGGTGGCGCGGATGGCCTCGACCTGCTTCATCGAGATTTCCTCGATCGCCTCGGCGAAGAGCTTTCCGACAAACCCCATGGATGCGACCACGAGGGCAAGCACGCCTGCCAAAGCGCCGAAGCCGACGGCCTTGACGAAGAGAATGGCGACGATCACCGGGTGAAAGGTGCGCAGCAGCGCAATCAGGGCCCGCGCCGTCCAGGATGCCCAGGCGGGTGTCAGATTGCGCGCCGCGATCAGGCCCAGCGGCAGCGCCAGCAGCACGCCGAAAGCGGTCGCCAGGATGGCAATCTGCAGGCTCTCCAGCATGCCGTCGGTAATCAGCTGCAGTTTCTGGGCCTGCATGTTGGGCGGCCACATGCGCCCGAGGAACTTGCCGCCCTGATCCAGCCCGATGACAAAACGCGCCCAGCTGATCTGCAGGATCCCGGCCGCATAGATCACGTAGAGCACAAGCCCGAGCCGCAGCGCCCTGACTGTCCAGTTGGCGGGGAACGCGTCGCGCAATGTGCGGCGGGGCAGGGTGACGCTCATGCCTCGAGCCAGTCCTTGCCGCCATAGATCTCGATCAGGTGGCGGTCCTCAAGCGCCGAGGGCGGCCCGTCAAAGACGATGGCGCCCTTCGACATGCCGATGACACGCTCCGCGAAGCGCTTTGCCAGTTCGACATTGTGGATGTTGACGACCACCGGGATGCCGCGCTCGGCGGCAAGCGTCTCAAGGAGCTCCATGATCTCGACCGAGGTTTTTGGGTCGAGCGAGGAGGTTGGCTCATCGGCGAGGATGAGGTCCGGGTTCTGCATGATCGCGCGGCAGATTCCGACACGCTGGCGCTGGCCGCCCGAGCGCGCATCGGCCCGCCGCGTCGCCATGTCACCAAGCCCGACAGCGTCCAGCAACTCGAAGGCGCACGCCACATCTGCCTCGCTGAATCGGCGCAGGAACACCTTCCACCACCGCATGTAGCCCAGCCGGCCGCACAGCAGGTTCTCGATCACCGACAGGCGCTCGACCAGGTTGTATTCCTGGAACACCATGCCGATCATGCGGCGCGCAGCCCGAAGATCAGCGCCCTTGAGGGTGGCAAGGTCGCGGCCCATGAACAGGATCTGACCGGATGTCGGATCGACAAGACGGTTGATGCAGCGGATCAGCGTTGACTTGCCGGTGCCGGACGGGCCGATGATCGCGGTCATGCCCTTGCCGGCGATGGTCACAGAAACATCGCGCAGCACCGGCTGGCCGGCGCGGTACTCCTTGCGCAGGTTCTTGATCACCACCTCGCGCGGGCTGGCGTCGGCCTGGGCGCGGCTGTCAACTGTGCTGCGAACCAGGGCCCCGGCTATCGTCATGGGCGCGGCACTGCGGGAGCCGCCGGTGCCGCGGCTGGCGCAGCCGCTGGTTGGGCCGCACGGCGTGCGGCCGCCTCGGCTTCACGCTTGGCCTCTGCCTCATAGGCCGCGCGGTTGTAGGGCGTATTTGTCTTCTCGGCGACCTCACGCACCGGCGCCCAGTCCTTCTGGTAGGTGATTGGCAGGAAGCGGTCGTCGCCGTTGAATTCCTTGACCATCTCGGCAGGAAACTTGAAGTCGTAGAAGCACTGTTTCACCGTGGTGGCCAGCGCCGGGTTCAGGTCATGGGCATGGGCGAATGACGAGGTCGGAAAGATCGGGCTCCGGTACAGAATGCGGAAATTCTCGGCCTTGACCGTTCCGCGATTGCCCATGCGCTCGAACACGTCGGAGGCGACCGCGCCCATGTCGTAGTCGCCCGTGTTGACGCCGAGCACCGAGCGGTCATGCCCGCCCGACATGATCGGCTGGTAATCCGTCACCGGGGTCAGACCTTCGGACGGGAACAGCGCGCGCGGGGCAAGATTGCCGGAGTTCGAGGACGGCGAGGTGTGCGCGACCTTCTTGCCCTTGAGGTCGGCGAGCTTCTGGAAGGGGGAGTCCGCTTTCACGATGGCGAGCAGGTTATAGCCGCGTACCCCCGCAGACGAGCCCTTTGCGGCAAACGGCACCGCGCCGGCAATGTTCACGGCAAAGCCGGTCGGACCGGTCGAAAAGCCCGCGACGTGGAGGCGGCCCGAACGCATGGCCTCGATTTGGGCCGAATTCGACTGGACCGGAAAGTACACCCAGCGCTTGCCCGTGCAGGTCCCCATGTAGTCCATCAGTGGTTTGAAGATGTTGGCATACACAGCCGGATCCTCGACCGGCGTGTAGGCGAAGATCATCGTCGATGGGTCGCGCTGGCGGTTGGCTGGCGGTGCATCGGCCACGAGATCATTGTTGGCGTCGCAATAGAGTGTGTCGAGCTGGCCCCTGTTCGGACAGGTGTCCTGTGCCGCGGCCCGTCCCACACTGAATTGGGAGCAAAGGACCACGAAGGCCATGGCGGGTACGGCTCGGCGCAAGCTTGGAATCTGCATCGCGTTCTCTCCCCAAAGTGCCGCTATTTTGTGAAGCGGTCGTCATTTATGACAGTTAAGTGACGATTATCACGGGGTGTCAGCCAGTTGCAAGCGCACTGGCTTTTTCCAAAAAATCAAGTAATTTCAGATTCTTAGTTCATCATCAGCCATGTTCACTTGACAACAAAATTTATCCGGCAAACGATAATTCATGTATCCAACCGGATTCTTGGCCCTCCTAGGAGCCGTCGCGCTGCTGCTTTGGTCGACCCGTCTGGTGAAAACCGGCGTCGTGCGAGCGTTTGGCGACGGGCTGCGTTCCATGCTGGCCAAATCCGCCGGTCATTCGGCTAGCGCTGCCGGCCTTGGCCTTGCGGTCGCTCTTGCCCTGCAAAGTGCGACTGCGACGGCGCTGCTGCTGACTTCTTTGGCCAGCCGCGGCTTCATCGCGCTGGCACCGGCGCTGGCGGTCATGCTTGGCGCGGATCTCGGCTCCAGTCTTGTCGTGAAGGTCCTGTCCTTTGATCTGAAAGCTGTCGTGCCTGTGCTGCTGAGCCTCAGCGTTGCGGCCTTCATGCTGTCGGGCTCGGCGCGTGTCCGGCAGTTCGGACGCATCGGCATCGGCCTCAGCCTGATCATCCTGTCGCTCGGGATGATCGTCGCAGCCACGGCCGGCTGGCGCGGCGGCGGAATTCTCGATGTCGTGCTGTCACGCTTGGGTGATGAGCCGGTGATGGCGCTGGTTCTTGCTGCAGGGGTGACGTGGCTGATGCACTCGAGCGTCGCTTTCGTCCTGCTGGTGCTCGCGCTATCGGCCTCTGGTGTCGTCACCATCCAGCTTGGCCTGTATCTGGTGCTGGGCGCAAATATAGGCTCCGGGCTGATTGCCCTGGCCCTGGTCTGGCGCGAATCCGCCATCTCGCGACGGATTGTCCTGGGCAACCTCGGCTTTCGCCTCGTGGGCGCCGTCCTTGCTTTGGCAAGCCTGCCCCTATGGCAGCCTCTGCTGGGCGAGCTTGGCTGGCCGCCCGCGCAAAGCCTGGCGATTGCCCATGTCGTATTCAACGCGGCGCTGATGGCGCTGTTTCTGCCCTTTGTCGGCTTTGCGGCGCGGTCGCTTGAAGGTCTTGCCTTCGTTGATGCCAAGGCGCAGCCGGGACACAGCATCCGGCATCTCGACGAGGCCCTGCTGACGACGCCGCATCTGGCCCTCGGGGCCGCCTCGCGCGAGGTTCTGCGGCTGGCCGAGCGGGTCGAAACCATGCTGGGCGAGACCATGCTGACCTTCAACGAGGCAGACGGCGTCCGGCTGGGCGCGATCCGAAAGCTCGATGACGAGGTCGATGATTTCCAGGATGCGATCAAACTCTATCTCACGCGGCTGACGCGCCAGCCCTTACAGGAGGCGGATGCGCGCCGTGCCTTCGATCTCATCCTGTTCACGACCAACCTCGAACATGTTGGGGACATCATCGACAAGAGCCTTCTGGAGCTCGCTGCCAAGCGCCGCCGCAACGGCGTCTCGTTCTCTCCCGAAGGCTGGCGCGAACTGAATGAGTTTCACGCGCGTGTGGTCAAGCAACTCAAGCTCGCGATCACCGTGTTCATGACAAATGATCCGGAGATGGCGCGCGAACTCGTTCGCGAGAAGGATCAGATCCGGTCTGCCGAGCGGGTTGCGATGGAAAGCCACCTCGCCCGGCTGCGCGATGGCGCGGTTGCGTCGATCGAAACCAGCGCGCTGCATCTCGACATCCTGCGCGACCTGAAGCGCATCAACGCCCATCTTGTCTCGGTCGCGCATCCGATTCTCGAAGCGGCCGGCGAGTTGCGCGGCTCCCGCCTGACATCGCCGGCGGAATAGACCTGAGGCGGCGCGCCGGACCCTCTTGCTTCTGGCTGCTTCTGGCATAACTAGCTGGACAACCGGTCGGTACTGGCCGGAGGAAACATCGAGGTTCAGGGAGATGCCTGTGTTCAACCGACGTCTTGTGGTGGCCGCCGCCGCAGTTCTCGTACTGTCGGGCGCGCCCCATCCTGCGATCGCACAGGCGCCGACAGGAAAGGTCACGGTTGTGACCTCGTTTTCAAAGGATGTCACCGATCCGGTCAAGAAAGCCTTCGAGACGGCCTATCCCGGCGTGACGCTGGAGGTCCAGAACCGCAACACCAATGCCGGCGTGCGCTTCGTGCAGGAAACCCGCGCCAACAACCAGGTCGATCTGTTCTGGGCTTCCGCGCCCGACGCCTTCGAGGTGTTGAAGCGCGCTGGTCTGCTGCAGGCCTACAAGCCGAACACGCCCGGCATACCTGCCAAGCTTGGGCCCTACAGCATCAATGATCCTGACGGCATGTTCTTTGGCTTCGCCGCATCGGGCTACGGCATTATGTGGAATGAGCGCTACACCCGCGCCAACCGACTGCCAGACCCGAAGGAGTGGGCTGATCTCGGGAAGGCGGTCTATCATGACCATGTGATGATTACGACGCCGTCGCGCTCCGGCACGACGCACCTGACGGTAGAAACCATCCTGCAGGGCGAAGGCTGGGAGAAGGGCTGGGCTACGCTGAAGGCGATGTCCGGCAACATGCGCTCGGTCACCGATCGCTCCTTCGGTGTACCGGATGCGGTCAACTCCGGGCAGGTTGGCCTGGGCGTGGTCATCGACTTCTTCGCCTTCTCGGCCCGGGCCGCGAACTTTCCTGTGAAGTTTGTCTATCCAACCGTTTCGACCGTGGTGCCCGCCAATGTCGGTATCATCGCAAATGCCCCGAACCAGGCCGGCGCGCGCGCCTTCGTGGACTTCCTTTTGTCGGATGCGGGGCAGGAACTGCTGCTGATCCCGGCGATCAGCCGTCTGCCGGTCAATCCTGCGACCTACGCCAAGGCGCCGGATGGTTATCCCAACCCGTTCAAGGGCGCGATCGGGCTGCCCGGCTTCCAGTTCGATGTCGGCGTGTCGGAGCGACGCTACGCGGCGGTCGATGTGCTGTTCGACCAGTTGATCACCTTCAATCTCGAGCCCCTCAAGGCTGTCACGAAGGCCATGCACGATGTCGAGGCGCGGCTGGCCCGGCGTGACAATCCGGCCGCCCGGGCGCTTCTCACCGAAGCCCGCACGCTGATTTCGGCGATGCCGATCGCGGGAGAGCAGGCTGCGTCGGACGAGGTCAGAGCCTCCTTTCAGGGAACGACGCCGCAGGCCAAGGCCCCGCGCCAGGCCGAGCTTGAACAGCAATGGTCGAACTTCGCCAAGGAGAAATACGCGGCTGCTGCTGCCAAGGTGGCGGAAGCGGCAAAGCTCGCGCCTTGACCGCAGCCGCCCTCAATATCCCGCGAAAGCCCTCGATCCCGCTTAGCCAGTATCTGGTGGCGGGGTCAGTCGCGCTGTTCCTGTTGCTGTTCCTGGTGATCCCGGTGGCGACCGTGATCATTGTGGCTTTCATTGACCCGCGATCCGGGGGCTTCACGCTGGTCAACTTCGCGGACTTCGTGCGCAATGACCTGTTCAGGCGCTCGTTCGGCAATTCGGTCTATGTCGCGGCCATGTCGGTGGCGTGGGGCACGGTGTTCGCCCTGCCGCTGGCCTATATCACCTCGCGCTTCCAGTTCCGCGGCGCTGTGCTGATCCAGACGCTAGGCGTCATTCCGCTGATCATGCCGCCTTTTGCGGGTGCGGTGGCGATGCAGCTTCTGTTCGGACGCAATGGCTCGTTCAACCTGCTTCTGGGCGACTGGTTCGATATCAACGTGCCCTTCATGGAGGGACTCAACGGCGTTATCCTGTTGCAGGCCATCCACTACTTCCCGTTCATCCTGCTCAATGTCTCGGCAGCGCTCGCCAACATCGACCGGGCCATGGAGGAAAGCGCGCAGAACCTGGGCGCGTCCGGTTTCCGGCTGTTCGGCAAGATCGTCTTTCCCCTCGCCATGCCGGGATATGTGGCCGGCGCCAGCCTCGTCTTCATCAAGGTGTTCGACGATCTGGCAACGCCGCTTCTGCTCAACGTCAAGGATATGCTGGCACCGCAGGCATACCTGCGCATCACCTCGATCGGCCTCAGCGACCCGATGGGCTATGTGATATCTGTGGTGCTGATTGCTGTGTCGATACTGGCCATGTGGGTCGCCACGCTGGCTACGCGGGGGCGCGATTATGCCACAGTGCAGCGTGGCGGCGGCGGGCTGGCCAGGCGCAAAATGAAGGGGCTCGACAAGCTCGCTGCCTATGGCGTGGTCTTTCTGATCCTGGCGCTGACGCTTGCGCCCCATGCCGGCCTGATCCTGCTGTCGCTTGCGACCGTCTGGTCGTTCTCGCCGCTGCCGGATGGCTTCACCATGGCCCACTACGGCAAGGTTTTTGCCGAGAGCCCGCAATTCATCTGGAACACGCTGCTCTATGCGACGCTGGCCGGTGTGATCTCGGTGATCATCGGTGCGGCGATCGCCTGGCTGGTGCAGCGCACCACGATACCGGGCCGGCAGATGCTCGACTACCTTGCGATGGGCGCTCTGGCGGTGCCCGGCGTGGTCATCGGAATCGGCTACCTGCGCACCTACTATGGCGTGACCCTGCCATCAGGGCAGCCACTCGCCACATTCTGGTTCATGATCGTCATCGCACTGGCGGTGAGGCGTCTGCCCTATGCCTTGCGCGCCTGCACGGCCGGGCTGCAGCAGGTCTCGCCGCAGCTTGAGGAAGCTGCCGAGAGCCTCGGTGCGACCAAGGCCCGCACCGTCCGCAAGATCCTGCTGCCGCTGATGGCGGGCGGGATGCTGGCTGGCTTCGTGACAGCGTTTGCCACGGCCTCGGTCGAACTTTCGGCCACGATGATGCTGGTGCAGAACACCTCCGACGCCCCGCTCGCCTATGGGCTTTACGTCTACATGCAATCGCCTGCGGGGCGCGGCCCCGGCGCTGCGCTTGGCATGATCGCCGTCGTGATCGTGGGCCTGTGCACCTATCTCTCCCACTGGCTGCTGGCCCGCGAGCGGTCCGGAGCAACCAAGCACTGAGGCGCACCATGGCCATCGAAGCTGCAACACGGGCGAAAGCCGCCAGCGTGCTGGTCGAGGACGTCAACCTGTCCTACGGCGCGACCCATGTGCTGAAGAGCATCAACCTCGAGGTCAGGCCCGGTGAGTTCTTCGCCTTCCTCGGGCCGTCCGGCTGCGGCAAGACAACCCTGCTCAGGCTGATCGCCGGGTTCAATGTCGCGCAGTCCGGGCGCGTCATGGTCGGCGGTGATGACATCTCCGGCCTGCCGCCCTGGAAGCGGGATGTCGGCATGGTCTTCCAGTCCTACGCGCTGTGGCCGCACATGACGGTGGCGAAAAACGTGGCCTTTGGACTTGAAGAGCGCAAGCTGCCGAAAGCGGAGATCGACCGCCGTGTGAAAGCGGCGCTTGAGCTGGTCGGGCTCGCCCACCTCGCCGAGCGCCGCCCCTCGCAGCTGTCAGGCGGCCAGCAGCAGCGCGTGGCGGTGGCGCGCACCGTGGTGATCGAGCCCAAGGTGCTGTTGCTCGATGAGCCCTTGTCCAATCTCGACGCCAAGATGCGGGTGCAGGTCAGGCGCGAACTGCGTGACCTGCAGCAGCGGCTTGGCCTCACAACCATTTTCGTTACCCACGACCAGGAAGAGGCGAACACGATCTGTGATCGCATTGCGGTGATGAACGACGGCGTCATCCAGCAGGTTGGCACGCCGATGGAGCTTTACGAACGGCCAGCCAATTTGTTCGTCGCCGGCTTCCTTGGAGCCGCCAACATCCTGGAAGGCGATGTGCGGTCCCATGGCGGGAATCGCGTCTTCGAGATCAAGGGCGGCACAAGGCTGCCGATCCCGAAGGCGTTGCCGGCGGACCCCGGCGCCCGACTGGTCTTCCGCCCGCAGTATGCCGAGTTGAACCGGGCGAAGGCAGCTGATGACGTCGACGGGCTGACCGGAACGGTCTCGCACCGGGAATTCCTTGGTGCGGCCGTGCGCTATAGCGTGGCGCTCGGCACCAGCGAAGTCACCGTTGAGGCGCCGTTCCGCAGCGGCGCGAGCCTGATCGAGGTCGGCGAACTGGTCACTGTCTTTTTGGCGCCAGCCCGGATGCAGTTTCTCGCCTCCTGAACGCCCAGACCGTCAGCGCGGTGCTGCCAGACAAACCGAAATAGTCTTGGAAATCGCCCCAACCCAGCCTTGTTCAGGCCGCGCAGCATTGACGCCATGCGGCGAGCGCGGCGGTACGTCGATTGAACGGACCGCCAGCCCGGCGCGCAACGCAATCGTCTGCTGTGACTGACTGGCCGGCGCGATCACAGGGGCTGTAAGGCGAAGCCCCACGGCGTCATGGACCGCCATCCAGCGCACAGGCACTGGTCGCACGACCGCCAATACCGGCTGCAACGCATCCTCGATACTGGCTGAGAGCCAGGCCCATGGGCATTCAGCGATTGAAGCGGATACTGCCGGCATCCGAGATGTCGTAGCCGGTCAGCAGTTCGGCATGGCGGTGGAACTCCGGCTCGCGCATCAGGGCGAAGAGCCTCTGCGGTCCTGGCTCGAAATAGGTTCGGCGGCGCATCACAAGATCGAAGTGTTCCCAGGCCAATGGGACAAAGCCGAGCGCGTTGGAAGCGGCGACGGCGCGGGTTGCGATTCCGCAATCGATCTCGCTGGCGCGGATGGCGAAGGCAAGGTCCTGTCCCGTGGCGAAAGCGCTGCTGGTCCGGTTGAAGCCGTCGGGTGCGAGGCCAGCCATCCCGATAAGCTTGTCCAGCAGCAGCTGTGCGCCAGCACCAACCGGCCGGACTCCAAGGCGGGCCTTGGTGGCCATCACATCTGTTATTGTTTTCAACTTGAGCGGGTTGCCGATCGCCGTCAGCAGACCCTGATCGCGGCGCGCGAAGCCGATCACCACTGCATCCGTCAGTTTCGCGAACGCTCGCGCCGCTGCGACATTTTCTTTATCGTCCGACGCTCCGACTGGTCCATCAGCATGGATGTGGATCGCTGCCATTGCGACCTCGTTGCGGGCGAGCTTGGCGAGGCCGGCGCTCGAACCTTCGTTGAGCAACGCAAGGCCGGAGCCCGAACGTCGGGCCGTCCATTCCAGCAATGGGTCATGGCTGCCACCGATGATCGGTGGTGGCGCGAGAGGGGGGAACCCCTCGGGATGGGCGAGGCCGGCCTCGACCCAGCGGTCGAGCGCGGCCTGCGGGAACAGCCACTTGCCGGTGACCTTCGAGCAGGGCACGCCGCCGGTCGCGACCAACTCATAAAGCTTGCGCTCCTTGATGCCGAGATAGCGGGCTGCATCCTCCGTATTGAGATACACTTGCATGTCTTTTGACTGTTTCTGGCTGCGTAATTTCCAAGCTTGCATCTTTATGCAGAAAAACAATAACAAAGCCAATCGCAAACACCATAGTTCGGGTCCATGGACGTCTCCAGCGCCTTCGCAGCGGCCTTCGGGCTCATCATCGGGCTCGATCCGCAATTCCTGCAGATCGTCGGCCTGTCGCTGCGTGTCACACTAACGGCTGTCCTGCTGGCTGCGCTCATCGGCGTGCCGCTCGGGGCTTGGCTGGCGCTGGCACGTTTTCCGGGCAGACCCGCCGTGATCGTGCTGGTCAACGCCCTGATGGGCCTGCCGCCGGTCGTCGCCGGGCTGATCGTGTTCTTGCTGCTCTCGCGCTCGGGGCCGCTGGGTGGCATGGGATGGCTGTTTACGCCGACCGCGATGGTGATCGCCCAGACACTGCTGGTGCTGCCGATCGTGATCGCGCTTACGCGCGGCACGCTCGAAGAATTCTGGGGCGAGTACCGCGAGCACCTGACCTCGCTGGGCATGACAGGCGTCCGTGCCATCCCGACACTGATCTTTGACGGCCGCTTCGCGTTGGCCACCGGCCTGCTTGCGGGTTTTGGGCGGGCGAGCGCGGAGGTCGGCGCGGTTCTGATCGTGGGAGGCAACATCGCCGGCTATACGCGCACCATGACCACCTCGATCGCGCTGGAGACATCCAAAGGCGACTTGCCATTGGCACTGGGGCTAGGCCTCGTGCTGATCATACTGACGCTGACGATCAATGCGGCCGCTTATGGCGCGAGTCGCATCGGGTCGCGGTTCGCGGGGTGACGGCTATGCGGGATATCACCAGCATCTTGCCACTCTCGGTTCAGGGGTTGTCGTTTGACGCGGATGGCAAGCGGCTATTGGATCGTGTCAGCTTCGTGCTGCCCGGCGGCGGCGTCACTGCCATCATCGGCCCGAACGGTGCAGGCAAGTCGCTCACCTTGCGGCTCTGCCACGGGCTGGTGGCGCCATGCGCGGGCGCAATCCGCTGGCACACTGACACGGGCCGCCGCCGCCATGCCATGGTCTTCCAGCGTCCGGTGATGCTGCGACGGTCGACCCGGGCCAACATCATGCACGCTCTGGGGGCCGTCGGCGTCGCGGATGCGTCGTCGCGCGCCGAAGCCGCTCTGGCCCGCTTCGGGCTGGCAGCGCTGGCCGATCGTCCGGCGCGGCTGATGTCGGGCGGCGAGCAGCAGCGCCTCGCTATTGCGCGGGCCTGGGCGCTGGAGCCGGAGGTGCTCTTCCTTGACGAGCCTTCATCACAGCTCGATCCCGGCGCGACCCGGCAGATCGAGGAAATCATCGCGGGCCTGGCCGCAGAAGGCATGACCATCCTGATGACCACCCATGATCTTGGTCAGGCGCGGCGGCTGAGCCAGCGCATCCTGTTTCTAAACCGTGGGCGTCTGATCGACGACGCGCCGACCGAAATCGTCTTTGCGGGTCAGTCTTCCAACGAGGCCCGCGCCTTCATTGCCGGAGACCTGCTCTGGTGAACCCAATCCCAAAAAAACGACAGAATACGACCATGTTGACCAAACGCAGCCTTCTGGCTTCTGGCTTCGGCCTGGCCCTGACTTCATCCGTCCTGGCCCAGGCCACGCTCACGGCCCCACTGCCAGCCCAGACCGTAGCGCCTGCTGCCCAAACGCGCTTCATTACCGTTTCCTCGACAACATCGACCACGGATTCGGGCCTTTTCAATCACCTGCTCCCGGGCTTCAAGGCAAAGAGTGGCATCGAGGTTCGCGTCGTGAGCCAGGGCACGGGACAGGCGCTGGACACCGGCCGCCGCGGAGATGCGGACGTGGTTTTCGTGCATGCCCGTTCGCAGGAGGTGAAGTTCGTCGAGGATGGCTTCGGCGTCGAGCGCAAGCCGGTGATGTACAATGACTTCGTCCTGATCGGCCCGAAATATGACCCCGCCGGCGTCAAGGGCTCGAAGGACATCGCTGCTGCGCTGAAGGCCATCCAGGCAAAGGGCTCGCCCTTCGTCTCGCGCGGTGACAATTCGGGCACGCATAGCGCCGAGCTCAACCTCTGGCGTACGGCCGGCGTCGACATCGCGCAGGCAAGAGGCCCGTGGTACCGCGAGATTGGCCAGAGCATGGGCGCAGCCCTCAACACCTCTGGCGCGATGAACGCTTATGTGCTGTCCGACCGCGCCACCTGGCTCAACTTCCGCAACCGCGGCGATCTCGAGATCGTGGTCGAGGGCGACCGCCGCCTGTTCAACCAGTACGGCGTTATCCTCGTCAATCCGGCCAGGCACGCGCATGTCAAGAAGGCCGATGGGCAGGCCTTCATCGACTGGCTTGTCGGACCCGAAGGGCAAAAGTCTATCGCCGAGTACAAGATAAACGGCGAGCAGCTGTTCTTCCCTAACGCCGCGCAGCCGGGGGTGTGAGATCAACCGACGTAATGCGTTGACCTTGATGGTCGTATTCGCCGCACCGTTTTCCATGATGGCCTCGGACGCAATGTCGCAGGCCCCCGCTCCGGCCGGGGATCTACGCCCCACAGCTGTCTGGGGAAGGGACCCCAATCAGGTTCGGTTCGCCAGGGGAAGCCCTGGATAACGCGGGCTTCTGGAAGCCATCTCCACAGATTTCGTTCGGCGCCATGATGCCTCGGTGATTTGGTTCCGCGCCGGCTCCGGACAAGCCATGAACCTGCTCAAGGAGCGCAAGGTCGACATGGTGCTGGCCCATGCGCCGCCGTCCGAACGGCGCGCGCCGGTGGATGGTTGGGCGAGCGGACGGCAACTGATCGGCTCCAACGAGTTCTGGATTGTGGTGCCTGCGAACGACCCGGCGAAGATCGCGGATGCCAAACAACAGTTCCGCCATGGTGGCGCTGGAAAGGAGCAGTGTCTCGGGCGCTTGTGCATCAAGCCAGTCACGGACCGGCGGATGCGGCTCGGGCTTCATCGCCTCGGAGACAACATTGCTGTCCAGCAGGATCATCAGAAGCGCATAGGCTCTGCGGGGCTGGCGTCGGAAACGTGTTCTAGCGCTTCTACATCAGCATTGGTGAGACCGATTTGCTGGCTCATCTGCGACAAAGCCGTGCCGAGACGACCCCGGCCTTCGGGGCGGAGGGCAGCTTCCAAAATGGCGCGCATCTCTGCTTCTGCGTTGCTATTATGCTGTGCCGCACAGACTTTCAGGGCACGATGCGCCTCTTCGGAGAGACGGCGGATGGTGACAGCGGCCATGATAACGATCTCCAGATACTGAATAACGTGCTATCACTATACGATAATTGATCAAATTTAAACTGCGAATGCGCCAGTCGATTGCCAAATCCCGCACAAATAGACGTTGTTTTTCGCATTTGTTTTGGGGTCGTGCGAAGAATAGAAACGTGTTTTTCTCTACACCTGTGGGCGAGCGACTCATCCACCGCCAGATGCCCGAAGATCTGTTTAGGGCGTGCCGGGCAATACGCCGCCCATCATGACAGCTGTCGCCATATTCCTCGACCGTTCCCGCGCCCAGATTTGCGGCAAGAGCGACCTGGCCGAAGCCATCCGCTACACTCGCTCGCGCTGGACGGCGCTGACCCGCTATCCCGAAAATGGCAGGGCTTGGAGATATCCAACAACGCTGCCGGGCGCGCCATCAGACCCCTCTGGTGGATGGGATCCAACGCCTGATGGCCTCTTGCCGCTGCCGCGATGATTGCATCTGGATCGGCTGTCCAGCGGAACGGCCTCGGTTCGAGGTTATGCTCGGCGCGATATCGGTTGATGGCGGCCTGGAGATCGACGACGCCGGGGAAAGCGCCCCGCCGGAGCCTGCGCTTGGTCAGGGCGGCGAAGAAGCCTTCGACCGCGTTCAGCCAGGAGGCGCTGGTTGGGGTGAAGTGGACGGTGATGCGCGGGTGGCGGGCGAGCCAGGCGATCACCTTCGGGTGCTTGTGGGCCGCATGGTTGTCGAGGATCACGTGCATGGCGTTCGTGGCCGGGACGGTTTTCTTCACCGCGTTGAGGAAGCGGATGAACTCCGGATGGCGATGGCGCTGCATGCACCGGCCCACGACCTTGCCGTCGAGCACGTTGAGGGCAGCAAACAGTGTCGTCGTGCCGTGGCGCTTGTAATCATGCGTCATGGTCCCAGCGCGGCCGCGCTTCATGGGGAGACCGGGCTACGTACGGTCGAGCGCCTGGATCTGGCTCTTCTCGTCGATGGAGAGAACCACGGCATGAGCGGGCGGATCGACATAGAGCCCGACAATGTCGCGGACCTTGGCCGCGAGGGCCGGATCGTTCGAGAGCTTGAAGGTGCGAATGGGATGCGGCTGCAGCCCATGCGAGCGCCAGACGCGCTGGACATAAGAGAGGCTGACGCCGGCCGCCTTCGCCATGGCGCGCCCCGTCCACTGCGTCGTCTTGACCGGCGGCTCGGCAAGCGTCAGGGCGACGATGCGATCTCCCACTTCGGGGCCGAACGGCGCGATGCGCGGGGGACGGGTCTTGCCACGAAAGAGCCCGTCAACACAATCGCCGACCTGCTGCTCTGGCATCTCACTCCGTAGTCATGGCAGGACGATTACCGCGGTTCCTGCCGCGATCAGAAGCGATAGTTGACGCCGGCACGCACGATGTTGCCGGCGTTGGTCGTGCGCGCCACGTAGTCGATCCCGTCGAGAGCGGCAACGCCGCGGACGGCAGCGTTGCCGAGTGCCGACACGCTGGAGTTGCCGAGATTGTAGTAAAGATATTCAGCCTTCAGGCTCAGGTTCTCTGTCAGCGCAAACTCGGAGCCGGCACCCACGACGTATCCGGTCTTTGTCGCGTTGGTTTCGCCGGTCCAGACCAGTGCGGGCGCATCGACACCCGCGACCTGTGCACCGATCTTCACCTGTCCGAAGGCGAGGCCGCCGGTCGCGTAGGCAATCCAGCGCTGTGTCAGCGCAACGCCGATCCGGCCACGCACGGTGCCAAGCGAATCCAGCCGGTTCGAGACGCTGGTGTTGAGGCGCGTGCCGAGCACGGCACCGCCGGTGAAGGACTCACGCTCGCGCAGATTTGCGAGCTGCCAATCGGCCTCAACGCCGCCGACGATCAGGCCTCTCTGGAAGTTGAAGCCGATCTGGCCGCCGCCGAGTATTCCGCCAAACGTCGTTGTTAGCGACCCCGGCACGAAGCCAGGCGCGATCAGGGTCTGGAAGGCCGGAGTACCGGTCGTCGTGAACTTCTGGCTGTTGAAGGCGTAGCCGATATTGGCGCCGACATAAAAGCCGGACCAGTCATACAGGGCGATCGCCGGGGGGGGCGACTTCACCGGACGGGGAAGATCTGCGGCGGAAGCGGATGCGGCAGTCAAGGTCGCGGCAACGAAGATGATCGAGCGCAGCATTGTTCATCTCAAGATTTTTAATCACGGCAGGATCGCCTACAAAATTGGTAAAATAATTTAGTAAACAGAAGATTAAATTTTATCCTGGTTGTTTTCCTGGTTCCCAGGAACAGGGAATTTCATGCAACAGATCAGGGAATGTGATCCGCCCTGCAGGGATTTGCCTTGTAGGAACAGGGATTTGGCCTCGCGAGCCGAATGCGCTGCCCGCCGATCATCGCGATCCAGGCCTGCGGTTCAGCGCGGCGCATAGCGGCGGGCCAAAGGCGCAATCAACAGCTTTTCGCCGGCGACGAACAGAAGAACGATGGCGAAACTCGCTGCCACGACGGTGGTCATGTCGGCGGCCCCCTGCGCTCGCAGCATGAGGAAGCCGAGACCGGAGGAGGAGCCCAACAACTCGGCCACCAGCGAGATCTTCCAGCCGATGCCGTAGCAGATACGCAGCGCGCCGATGACGTAGGGCATGATCAGCGGCAGGGCTATGCGCAGCACAACGCGCCGCCCCAAGCGGGTGTAGCTCCGCGCCATTTCGAGCATCTCGCGGTCCATCTGCCGAAGCCCTTCGGCCATGTTGATCAGGCAAAAGGGGATAAGGATCGCCACTTGCACGAAGATGATCGAGAGATGGCCCGGCGGGAACCAGATCGCGGCCAGGATGGCCCAGCCGATAGACGGAAACGAGCTCAGCATCGGCTGTATACCGCCGCGGATGACCCAGTCGAGCGCAGGGACCGCCCGGTGCAGCAAGGCAAGTCCGCCGCCAATGACAAGCGCGGCCAATACCGAGGCCACGACCCGGAGCGTCGAGGCTAGCGTATGCTGCAGAAAATCGGGGTCAACGAAGAGCACGACCAGCCTCTGGAAGACTGCGACTGGCCCTGGCAGGACGAACTCAGGAAGATGCCGCGCCCCGACATACCAGGCAAGCAGCGCCGCCAGCACGAGCGTGTCGGCGAGCCAGCGTCCGGGGCTGCGTCCGGCCAGGCTCATGCCGTTCTCCCGCCATAGCGCCGGGCGGCCGCGCGCTCGAAGCGCATGAAGACCAGCCGGTCGGCCAAGTAGACCGAGACAATGATGAAGATGATTACAACAAAGATCGTCTCGGTTGCGAATTCCTGGCGTGCCAGGTTGACGAGGAAACCCAGACCCCTGTCGCCCCCGAAAAGCTCGGCCGTCAAGGCCACCTTCCATGCGACGCCGAACATGATCCTCAGCGTCGCGGCCGCAAAGGGCACGAGCGCTGGCAGAATGAGGAGCCGGAAGACGCGCAGCCGGCTGCGCGTAAAGCTGCGGCCCATCTCATCGGTTTCGCGGTCGAGCGCGTCGAGCCCCTCGCGCAGGTTCACCAGGGCGAAAGGCAGGAGTACGACAGTAATGGTGAAGATCACGGTCGTCGAGGAGACGCCGAACCAGATCACGCTGAGCAGCGTCCAGGCGATACCCGAGAAGGCGTTGAGGAACGGCGTCAGCCGGTCGCGAATGGCTGGCGCGGACCAGGCGGCGTAATGTGCCAGCAGCGCGAGCGCCGCCCCGACGCCAAAAGCGACAGAAATCGAGGAGCCGATGTGGAACAGCGTCGCGCCGAGGTGCCCGAGCTGGCGCGAGCTCGTGAAGAAGGTGACCGCCGCCTCCCAGACGACAGCAGGCGGTGGCAGAAGATAGGACGGTGCGCGCGCCGAGGCGTAAACCCAGCCGACCGCTATCATCGCCGCGCACCCCGCCGCGACGCCTGCCTTGATGCCTGTTCCCGCCTCGCCTGCCATCGTCAGGACCGGAGCGTGTGCTCCCAGGTCAACTGGCCTACGTCGGGAATACGCTGGATCATGGCGAAGCGCTGACCGATCTCCCAGGCCTTTGTGACGGCTCGCGCATGCTCTTCGCCGAACATACCAGGAACATCGGTCGTGCGGTCGAACCACCAATCGAAGAATTCGCGCGAGATGTTGGCCTGCCGGGCCACTTCAGGGAAAACCTCATCGCGGTTGGCCAGCGCGTAGCGCACCGACTCGCGGATCATGCGATTGAACTCACGGTAATGGTCTGGCCGCGCCGAGAGCCTCTCGGGATAGGCGACGTTGACCGCCGAAACCAGCCGGCCATGGATCTCATTCAGGATCACGCCCGTTTCGCAGATATTGACGAAATCGCCCGCCTGCCGGGCGCGGAAGGCTTGAGAGTGGATCAGCGTAGCCGCATCCGTCTGGCTGGTCGCGAGAGCGGCCGGCAGATTTGGCGCGACCACCTCGACCTGGCGCACGTCTCCGCCCTCCAGCGCCATGTTGAGTCCAAAGCGCTGCGCCAGCGCCTCGCGGATAAAGAGATAGCCCGTCGAGCGCAGGCCATAGGAGGCGAGCATACGGCCCTTGAGCTGCGCCGGATCGCGCAGTGGGCTATCGCGCCTGACCCAGACGCCGCCGCCTTCGCCCACCGCCGAGGCGTAGAGCGCCGCGGACAGGATCCTCAACTCGAGCCCGCGCGCGGCTGCGGCCGGCACGCCGATCACGGCCGTCATCACGACGTCGAACTGCTTGGTCGCGGTCGCCTGAATCAGTGTTGGGATGTTCGCCCCCGTGGCCTCGATGTCGACGATGTCGGATTTGACGATTCCCTTCCGGATCGCCCAGAGCGCGGCGTCGTAGACCGGGTCGAGGAGATAGGCGTAGGTGATCTTCTGTCGGCCCTGAGCGAGGGCCACCCAAGGGGCTGACAGCGTCGCGGATAATGCGGCCGGTGCGGCCGCTGCCACGCGCAGGAAAGTCCTTCGTTCCATCATGCAGTCTCCTTTTCGGTCTCGGAATTCGGCTCCAGCGTGCGGAAAAGCGCGCTCAACTTGTCGCGCAGCCGCGCAATCGCGGGGTCGCGCGCAACGTCACGGGGGCGGGGGGCGGCGATCATGACAGTTTCCAGCACCCGCGTCGGCTTGTTGGATAGCAGCACGATGCGGTCGGCCAGCGTCAGCGCCTCGTCGATGTCGTGGGTTACGAACAGGACGGTGCGCCGTGTCTCCTGCCAGATACTGATGATTTCGGCGCGCAGCCGGCGGCGGCTGTTGGGGTCGAGCGCGGAGAAAGGCTCATCCATCAGGATAATCGACGGATCCACACATAACGCCCTGGCGATCGCGACCCGCTGTCGTTCCCCCCCGGAGAGCATGGGTGGATACTTGCCGCCCGAATCGGCAAGCCCGAACAGCGCGAGCAGGGCCTCTGCCTTGGGGCGCCGCGCCTGCGCCTCGCGCGCGCCAAAGCGCAATTCTGCGCCGAGCAGGACATTGTCGATGGCAGTTCGCCAAGGTGCGAGCCGCGGCGACTGGAAGACGAAAGCAATGTCGTTCCAGCACTCCCCCGGCGGGCGGCCGTTGACCAGCGCTGTCCCGCCATCTGCAGGCAGCAGATCGCCAATGATTCTGAGCGCCGTCGACTTTCCGCAGCCCGACGGGCCGAGCAAGCAGACGAACTCCCCTTGGCCGACATGAAAGTCAAGGCGGTCGTAGATCGTCTCGCTTCCGAATTTCAGCGAAACACCCTTGAAACGGATAGCATCCGTCATCGGCTCAGCAGCCTTTCGGCGGCGCGGGGCATGGATGCTCCTTGCAGGGGAAAATGCCCGCCCGGGCCAGCGACCGGGCACTGGAGCTAAAACAGCCTGCTTGCCGCGCGCGGTCAAGCTGTATTTGGCGATTGACACTGCCCGGAGTCTGCCCTGTCCTGTCGTCGCTCGACGCGCAAGGGACTGACGATGCTGGGGACAGACAAGCCAATGATGGAGATGCCAGTGGTGCGGACCCGAGCCGGGCTTGTGCGCGGGGTGAGTAGGGGCGCCGTGACCGCCTTCCACGCGGTGCCCTACGCGGCGCCGCCTGTCGGGCCCTTACGCTTCGCGCCGCCCCAGCCCGTTCCGGCCTGGCAGGGCGTGCGCGACTGCGTGCGGATTGGCCCGAGCCCCCCGCAGAACGCCTCGCGGCTCGACGCGGTCATGGGGATTGCTTCGTTCGAACAGTCGGAGGATAGCCTCCATCTCGACATCTGGACGCCCGCTGCCGATGGCGCGCACAGGCCTGTGATGGTCTGGCTGCATGGCGGGGCCTACATGAGCGGGGGCGGAAGCCAACCCTTTTACGCCGGCGGCTACCTGGCCGAGCGCGGGGACATGGTGGTGGTCACTGTCACCTACCGGCTCGGCGCGCTGGGATATCTCTACCTGCCCGGCATCGAGGCGGAGGGCGGCGCGCCGGCCAATCGTGGCCTGCTGGACCAGATCGCCGCGCTGCGCTGGATAAGGGACAATATCGAAGCCTTCGGTGGAGATCCTGACCGGGTGACGGTGGCGGGCCAGTCAGCCGGCGGCGGGGCGCTCTTCGGCCTGCTCTCGAGCCCGTTGGCGCGTGGTCTCCTTCAGCGCGGGATCGTCCAGAGTGCGCCGGGTGCGAGCCTTGACCTGTCCCAGGCCCGCGAGATTGCCAGCCTTTTTTTCGAGAAGGCCGGCTTGGGCGATGGCGACGTGCAGGCGTTGCGGGTCCTGGATGTAAAGTCCATCCTTGCTGCGCAGGGTGCGGTCGTCATGGCCTTCGCCCAGCGTCCAGGCCGGCTGCTTCCCTGGCAGCTCATATCCGGCTTGCCCGAACTCCCAGGGACGCCGTCGGCCGCTGCTGCTGAAGGCGCCTCGCTCCACATTCCTCTGATGCTAGGCTGGACGCTCGACGAGATGCACGCCTGGCATGCGCAGGACGCGCGCATGATGGCTGCCACCGGGCTCGCCGAACTGAAGGTGCTGCCGCCGGCGATCGGCCTGCCGGATGCCAGCCTTGCGCGGATCGAGGTGCGGATCGCAGGCGGCCTGGCGCCTTGGCTCGCGCTTAGCGAGGAGCTGACCGAGCACGTCTTCGGCTCGGCAGCGAAAACGGTTGCAGACCGGCGCGCAGCGCTCGGCGGCGAGACTTGGGTCTACCGTTTCGACTGGAAGCCAGCGCCAGACGCTCGCTATGGAGCGTGTCACTGCATCGAAATCCCCTTCGTCTTCGGCAATATTGACTGCTGGCCCGTCGCCCCGATGATGGCTGGCGCGGAGCCAGCCGAGATGCGCACTGTCACAGAGGCTGTGCAGTCGGCCTGGGTCGATTTCTGCCATGGCCGAAGCCCCGGCTGGCCTGATCGCCGCACGACGCCGGACGGCATGATGCTGTTCAATACGTCCTCGGGGCCGATCGGCTCTGGCTTGGCGGGTTGATGCCCGCAAGGGTGCGGTCAGACAAACAAAGGGGCAACATCAGAGGAAAAGCCGCTTGCTGCCGACGGGGAGGGCGGCCATGCGGCGGGATAAACGATGACCGCTGCTGCGAGAGCCTCAACGATCTCAACCCGGGCGATGTCTGCTTCAGATGGGCCGAAAGATCCTCACCGAGCGCCCGCGTATCAAGCCGCAGCGGATGGCCGAGAAGGCGCTGACCGCGGTCATCCACGAAGCTGACATCCAGGGCGCCTCGACCCGCTCGATGGATGATCTGGTCAAGGTCATGGGCATGAGCGGGACCTCGAAGATCCAAGCCTCCCGGGTCTTCGAGAAGATCGACGAGCGAGTCAAGGCCCTCCTCAATCGGCCCATCGAGGGCGATTGACCCTACCTGTGGATCGACGCCACCTACGTGAAGGTCCGCCAGGCTGACCGCATCATTTCGGTTCGGTGATTGTCGCCAGTCCCAGAGCCAAAACGACACATTTATTCTTATGAGCCTCTCCTCATTCGTGAATGGGCAGATTTGATGCCACGTGCTCTCGAAGCCCGGGATTGAGCCATAAGCGCCGACTGCCTAGGGTAGGATCACTTTCGCTTGCGGGCAGCATCAATCAGAAGGGACAGCGCGGTGGACTTGGACTTTTCCGTGAAGAACATCGAGCGCCAGATTGCGAGTGGCCAACGATCAGCCCTTTCGGTCGTGCGACGTTGTCTCGACGCGATCAACGCAGAGAACGGCAAACTGCACGCTTTCGTCGAGGTTTTTGCTGAAGGCGCGATACGGCGGGCCGAAGAACTGGATCGGGTTGCAGCGCAGCGTGGTCCAGTGGGTCCCCTTCACGGCGTGCCGATCGCTGTCAAGGACCTCGCGCAAATCGGTGATCGATCACCGGGGTTTGGGTCGAAGTGCTATCCGCCGCAGCGAGTTGCGACAACCGCTCCAGCCATCCAGCGCCTAATCGACGCGGGGGCAGTCATCATCGGCATGACACAGATGGTGGAGTTCGCCATCGGCGGCTGGGGAACCAATCATGCGATGGGTACGCCATGGAACCCGGTCGATCGTGAAGTGCATCGCGTGCCAGGAGGATCAAGCAGCGGGTCTGCGGTCGCTGTTGCTGCCGGATTGGTACCAGCGGCCATCGGCTCCGATACTGGGGGATCAATCCGCATTCCGGCGTCGCTGTGCGGGATTGTAGGGTTCAAGCCGAGCTTTGACCGAATCCCGTTGGAAGGTATTGCCCCCCTTGGCCCGGCTTTCGACACGCTTGGCCCGATCACACAAAACGTTGCGGATGCGCGCGTGCTGTTCTTCGTGATGGCTGGACTGCCTGTGCCGGAAACGGGAACCGGAAAGTCGCTGCATGTCGGTGTGCCCGCCGCCGATCAGCTTGCGCCTTGCGACCCTGAGGTGCTTGCGAACTTCGAACAATCGATTGAGGCCATGCGATCAGCTGGCCATACGGTCGAAATCTTCTCCTTCCCCAAGGAGATGACCGCGTATCAGGCGCTCAATGGCAGCATCGTTGCCCATGATGCCTATCGCCACCATAAGGCACTCGCCGAGGACCCTGCAACGCCGCTGGATCCTCATGTTCGCCAACGCATTCTGGCCGGACGCGATATCGATGAGGCACGTTACGCGGCGCTCGCGCAGGATCGTGCGGCAGCAATTGCTGAATTCAGTTTAGGTTGGACTCGCTTCGACATCATCGCCCTGCCGAGCACGCCTCTGCCAGCAGTCCCCGTCAATACGGTCGACGAATCGACGATCCCGATGTCCCGTTACACCAGAGCAGGGAATTACCTTGATCTTTGCGGGATCAGCATTCCGAACGGCATCACCTCGACAGGCTTGCCCACAGGTTTACAACTGATGTCCTGGCATGGCGCAGACCCCAAGTTGCTGGATTTTGCGGAGCAGGTTTCTCGGGTTATCAGCCGCTGACATGGGTGCCGGCCGGCGATGCCGCATTCGATCTGCAAAGGACTAACTGCATGGCGAGGCGTCGACTGATCGGGATACTGGGCGGCAATGGACCCTCTGGCCACAGTTGACTTCATGCAGAAGGTGATCGAGGCGACACCTGCTGAGCACGATCAGGATCACTATTCCCTGATCATTTATTCTGTTTCGCAGATTCCTGACCGGGTGGGCGCGGTTATTGCCGGAACCGATGAACCATTGCCGGCAATGCTCACCGGAATAAGGATGCTGGAGCAGGCGGGCGTTGAGGCTGACCTATTGAGGCTGACCTGATGGGGTGGACGGCCTCCGCTCCCGGCATCGAGGTGCCATAGTGTGGCTGTCAAAAGTCACATGAGGGAGAGCCGTCCATGGAGAAGATTACCACAATTGGTCTGGATATCGCCAAGCAGGTGTTTCAGGTCCACGGCGTCGATACCACTGGCGCGACCGTCGTCCGCCGCAAGCTGCGTCGCGATGATATCGCTGAGTTCTTCAAGGCATTGCCGCCGTGCCTGATCGGAATCGAGGCTTGCGCGACTGGACATCACTGGGGACGGGTTCTTATGGCGCTCGGTCATGAGGTTCGGCTAATGCCGGCGTCCTACGTCAAGCCGTACGTGAAGCGGCAAAAGAATGACGCGACGGATGCCGAGGCGATTTGCGAGGCGGTGACGCGGCCGACGATGCGCTTCGTTCCGGTGAAGAGCGAGGAGCAGCAGAGTGTGCTGATGCTGCATCGGGTCCGCGAGCTCTTGATCCGGCAGCGGACAATGCTGGTGAATGCCTTGCGCGGCCATCTGGCGGAGTTCGGGATCGTGACGCGCCAGGGCGTTGCCGGTGTCGGAATGCTGATAGCTTTCGTTGAAGACAAGGCTCACGATCTCATCCCGCCGCTGGCGCGGGCCGCGCTTCTTCCCCTGATCGGGCAGTTGCGGGAGGTGCACGAGAAGGTCAGCGAGATGGATCGCCAGATTCATGCCTGGCATCGCTCGAGTGAACTGAGCCGGCGCCTTGAGACGATCCCTAGAATTGGCCCTATCACTGCCAGCGCGATCGCCGCAACAGTGACAGACGCATCGCTCTTCAAATCTGGCCGACAATTGGCGGCGTGGATAGGCCTGGTGCCGCGGCAGAACTCATCCGGCGGCAAGGCCCGCCTCGGTAGGATCAGCAAGCAGGGCGATCCGTACCTGCGCCGCCTTCTCGTGGTCGGAGCGCATGCGGTCCTCCGATTTAGCCGCAAGGGCAAAGCGGCGCCGACGCTATGGGCCACCGAGCTTCTGGCGAAGAAGCCGTACGATGTCGTTGCTGTTGCCTTGGCGAACAAGATGGCGCGGATCGTCTGGGCACTGATGACGACCGGCCGACGCTTTGAGGCTTCTACCACCGCATAAGGCGGTCGCGGAGAATGCAGGATTGGTGAGGTGCTGATGGCGTGATGACGGACGGTCGAGCCGGGATCGGACAAACCCGCTCAGTGGGTGCCGCTTGAAAGCGCGTTGACCTGTCTGGGATCCGATCAGCGGACTTCATCAGGGCCAGCGGCATGAACGGGCCGCAATCAAAGGCCGTATACATGCCTGCACCCGACCA
>JAPLOW010000137.1 GCA_026400555.1 Hyphomicrobiales bacterium | reverse complement strand
CAGGCGTGTCGTCTCAGCCTTCATCGCCACCGCCTTCGCACAGGACGATGCAGCGAACGCCACAAAGCAGTGGCGCTCCGTCGCCGATCAACTGCGCCCCAAGTTGCCCAAGCTCGCAACGCTGATGGACGACGCCGAGGCCGATGTGCTGGCTTACATGGACTTCCCTGCCCAGCATCGGGCAAAGCTCCACAGCACGAACCCGCTGGAACGCCTCAACGGCGAGATCAAGCGCAGGACAGACGTGGTCGGAATCTTTCCCAACGAGGCCGCCATCACACGCGTCGTCGGCGCCATCCTGCTTGAGCAGAACAATGAATGGGCTGTCCAGCGAACCCGCTCCATGACACTGGAAACTCTGGCCACAATGAGCGATGATCCCCTTGTCGGCATGCCCGCTGTGGCAGCCTGACATCAACCGCCCGGGCCAATCCCGATAGCGGTCAGTGGTCAGAAGCGACACCACGGACTTGGACACGACCAAGCCTGCCGCTGTCTCTTTACACATCATTAACCATAACTGTGGATGATTAACCATCTTAAGCGGATGGGAATCAATTATGGCCAGCGTTCCACTCTCGAATGGGGTTCGAACAAATCTATTGTCGCTGCAAGGGACGGCTGACCTTTTGGCTGTGTCCCAGAACAGGCTTGCGACAGGCAAGAAGGTCAACGGCGCGCTGGACGACCCGTTGAACTACTTCACCTCCAGGGGCCTTTCCGATCGTGCCGAATCGGTTGAAGGCATCCTCAACGGTCTCAGCAACGGCATCCAGACGTTGAAGGCTGCCGATAAAGCGCTGGAAGCGATCTCCAAGGCGCTGAACAGCGCCAAAGGCATTATCAATCAGGTCGCTGCCGATTCGGCATCGAGCGCCAACCGGGCCACGGCCAGTGCGGCCACGCTCGGCTTCGGTGGCGCGGCCGTCATCGGTACCACAACCGTGACGGGCACGGCTGCCGCAGGCGGGCTGGCGACATCAATCGCCAACGGCGACACGATCATCCTGACCCCTGCCGTGGGCGCTGCCACGACGGTGACATTCGCGGGTCTGACGGCCACCTCGACCGTCAATGATGTGATCAGTCAGATCAATACGCAGACGAATGGTGCCTACAATGCCGTGGTTGCAAACGGCTCCATCACGATCACATCCGCCGGAACCTCGCCGGTTACGGTCACCGGTACGGCAAAGGCCGCGCTCCTCGGTGCGCCCGCGCTGGTCTCGTCGGTCGTAAACGCGCCGACCCGGGCGAAAATCGATTCCTATGCCGCCCAATTCAACGAGCAGTTGACCTCGATCGCGCAGCTCGCGCAGGATGCGAGCTTCAATGGCCAGAACCTGCTCAATGCCTTGACCTCGTTCAAGGTCGCCTTCAACGAGGTCACAAGCGGCACGGCCAGTTCGAGCACGACCCTTGCAGGCAAGGATGTGTCGCTCGCTGCGCTCGGAGTAAGCGTGGTGTCCGCAACCACGGCGGTCGCAGCCGACTTCGCGGCTCAGACGTCAACTATTGAATCGGCGGTCAAGACGGTCCAGTCCTACCAGACCGAATTCGGCAACAAGTTGTCGCTGATCCAGAACCGTGAAAGCTTCGCAAAGGGCCTCGTCGATGTGTTGAAGACAGGCGCCGACACGCTGGTGAACGCCGATCCAAACCTCGAGGCGGCGAACGTGCTGGCGCTGCAGACCCGTCAGCAGCTGTCGCAGCAGGCGCTGTCGCTGTCGGTCCAGTCCGACCAGGCCGTGCTGAGACTGTTCCAGTAAGGGCAGGTTCGGCCGTTGCGGCCGGCAACCACACATCAACATCATGCAAGACCGGAGTCGCGCAAGCAGAATCCGGTCTTTCTGTTTTGGTCAGGCCGTGCGCTCGACCTGCCGGGCAGCTGGGTTCTGCCGCTCCTTGCTGTCGCTTATGGCTTTCAGGTAGTCTTTCAGCTTCAGTGTTGTTGCATCCGGGAACTGTTCGATCACGTCGCCGGTGCGCGTGTCGACCGAGCGCGAGATGATCTCGCGGGTCTCGGGCCGGATGATGATCCGTGTCTGGATGAAGCTGCGCAGCAGCGCCTCGCGCTGCGCCTCATCTTGCTGGTCCTGTGTCCGCGCGTCGAGTTTCGCAGACGCCTGGCCGCGCACGTCCACGACCACGTCGCTTCTCGGCAACTCTGTCGCAACGGCTTTTGTGCCGCTTGATGTGGGCTCCACGCGAGGCGCAAGCGGGACGCTTGCGGCGGCGGGAGCCATTCTAATCCCGCCGATGTCCATTGATGACGCTCCTGATGCAGTCTTCCAAGCCGAAGACCCTCGCATCATCACCGCCAGACGTTAAACTGCGGTAAGAAAGGTTGGTGAATCGTAAATTGCCGAATTGCAGGCAATCTTAACGATTTCTACAGGCTTTTGCTCAGGACGATCGGGCCTGTGCTCGGTCTGGCCGCCGCCTCGGACACGCCGCCATAGCTGCTCTTGCCATAGCCCTGCGGCTGGGCGGTCCGGCCCGCATCCTTCGCCAGGCTGCGGATAACTGTTTCGGAGACGGCACGCGCCGTCGCCAACACGGCCTGATTGGTTTCGAGCAGTTCGCTGAACTCCAGATGGGCTGTCTTCAGGCGGGTGACATCGTCCGGCACGAAGCGGGCGAGGGCCACTGCGTTGGACTTGAGCACCTCGAGCCCCCGCATGTACTTGCCCGACAGTTCCGTCTTTTTCGTCTCCCGCTCGAGCGCTGCGCCGATGCGGCCCTCGCGCATCAACTGGGTCTCCTCGCCGATGATGTGCGCGAGGCTTCCGAGCGTCGCCAGCAGGCCGTCGACCAGGGCGCGGGCTTCCGGCGCAGAACTGATGCGGGCGCGCTCCTGGGGAGCATGATCAGCCAGCATTATTGCGCTCCTGCATCTGGAGCATCTGACGATAGATCGTGTCCGAAATGCCGATGCCGCCGGACTTGGCGACGCTCTTGGCGTATTCGTTGACGAGCATGCCGCGGTAGACGCCGCCGCCGGTGCCGTTTTCGCCAAGCGGCCCTTCGGGCGATTCCTGCGGGAAGACCTGGGACATCATGTTCTCAAGGAACATGGTCTCGAAATCGTCTGCGGTCTTGCGGATCTTTTGCTCGTCCGGCGTCAACGCCTTCTTGACGGCGCCGAGAGCGGAGGCGGTGGCGCTGAGTGCCAGCTTGGCGGCGGGCAGGGCCAGTCCGGGAAGGGCAAGGGTCATCACATCACCTCGATTTCGGCTTGCAGGGCGCCCGCAGCCTTGATGGCCTGCAGGATGGAGATCATGTCGCGCGGACCAATGCCAAGCGCGTTCAGCCCGTCAACGAGGTCGCGCAGCGAGACGCTTTCCCTCACGATGGCCAGTTTGTTGCCGCCTTCGGTGTCGACCTTGATGGCCGTGCGCGGCACGACCGCGGTGGTCCCGTTGGAGAGCGGGCCGGGCTGCGAGACCTGCGGTTGTTCGGAGATCGTCACCGTGAGGTTGCCCTGCGCGATCGCGACCGTGGAAACCTTGACGTCCCGACCCATGACGATGATGCCCGAACGCTCGTCGATGACGATCCGCGCCGTCTGGTCCGGCTCGATGCGGAGCTGCTCGATTTCGGTGAGCAGGCGGATCATGTTGCCCTGATAGCGCGCGGGGATCTGGATCACGACCGTGGACGGATCGGTCGGCTCGGCGGTGGGCGAGCCCATGAAGTCGTTGATGGCGGCAGCCATGCGGCGCGCGGTGGTGAAGTCAGGATTGCGCAGCGACAGGCGCAGCGTCTTGAGCTTGTTGATCGCGAACTCGATCTCGCGCTCGACCATGCCTCCGTTGGCGATGCGCCCGACGGTCGGCACGCCGCGCGTGATCGATGCCGCATCGCCGCCGGCAGCGAAGCCCGAGATCGAGACTGCGCCCTGGCTGACGGCATAGACCTCGCCATCGGCACCGAGCAGCGGCGTGACGAGCAGGGTGCCGCCCTGGAGCGATTTGGCGTCACCGAGTGACGAGACGGTCACGTCAACCTTTGTGCCTTGGGTGGCGAAGGCTGGCAGCGTGGCCGTGACGATCACCGCGGCCATGTTGGCGGTGCGCATGTTGGCGCCGCGCGTGTTGACGCCGAGACGCTCCAGCATGGCCTGCGCGGACTGGCGGGTGAAGGGCGCGTTGTTGAGTGTGTCGCCGGTGCCGTTGAGGCCCACGACAATGCCGTAGCCGACGAGGTGGTTCTGGCGCACGCCCTCGACAGAGGCGAGGTCCTTGATGCGCGACATGGCCTCGGCCGGGAACGCTCCCGCCACGGCGCTGAAGGCCAGGAGCAGGGCGGCTGCCAGGTGCCGGATCGGGCGTGCGCTCATGAAGGTCACGGTCGGGCTCGTCTCGTTCAGGTCTTTGGACAGGAACATCCGTGCTGCGCGTTGCGAAGCTCATGCCATCAGGAGCGTGAGAAAAAAGTGTTATTAAACAATATACTAGAGAAAATTCAGGCGAACGGTGAGCGGTCGCTGCCGGTCATTCCTGCCGGGTGCGGCAGGATTTGCCGGGTCGAAAGACATCATTAACCTTCTTCGCTGCAAGGTAGGGGCATGCATCCGATCGACCCGCGCGCTGCCGTTCAACGGACCACCACATCGACCGCGCGCGCGGCGCAGGGGTCGGGCGCACGCTTTACCCTTGAGGGCAGCCGGCCCGAAGCGGCCCGCATGGGCGGCGTTGCCGGCGCTATGCCGATGGATGGTCTGCTCGCCCTGCAGGCGAACGAGGATTCCACCGAGCGGAAGCGCCGGCAGGTCAAACGCGGGCATGACCTCCTGGACGGCCTCGACAAGCTCAAGGCGGCGCTGCTTTCGGGGATTGTTCCGACGCGGCAGTTGCTGTTGCTGAAGGCCCAGCTCGATTCGCGGCGCGAAACCACCGACGATCCCGGTCTTGAAGTACTGATCGCGCATGTGGAGCTGCGCGTGGCTGTGGAGCTCGCCAAGCTGGCGCGCTGAGCGTAACTGAACCGCTTCGTCGGCGCGGTCCTTCCATCTTCAATCGGCTTCGCTATGCTACGGGCTGTGGGGAGGCACATGACACGAACGGGACAGGATGGCGTCGGCGATGCGTTCTTGGGGTTAAGGCGCTGCGGCGGAGCTTGTGTGCCATGACGAAGCTTCCCGACCCGTCGGCCCGCCCGTTCCATGGCATCTATCCCATCCTTTATTGTTATTTCGACCGCGATGGCAGCATCGATGACGGGGCGATGACGGCGCAGATCGAGGCGTCTCTCGCGCTGAAGCCGGACGGTCTTGCGGTTCTTGGTCTTGCGACCGAGATCATGAAGCTGACCGAGGCCGAAAAGCACCATCTGATTGATCTGACGCTGGCCACGGTCGCGGGCCGCGTCCCCGTCGCCGTCACGATCGGGGGACCCAATCCGGCTGACCGGATGGCGCTTATCAGCCGGGCGCGCGAACAGGGGGCGTCCTGGCTCATCCTACAACCCGCCCCGGAGGCCCTGGCCAGCGAACCGGCGCTGGTCGCCGCCTTCAGCGCGATGATGGCGCATGCCGATATGCCCGTTGCGATCCAGCACGCGCCGCAGTTTCTTGGCGCTGCGCTGTCCATGGCCAGCTTCAACCTGCTCCGGTCGCGGCATCCTGGTTTCACCCTGCTGAAGGGGGAGGGCTCCGCCCTCGAAACGGCTCAACTCGCCGCCGACACCGATGACGCCTTCGCGATTTTTGCAGGCCGGGCCGGCGTCGAGTGGCCGGACATGATCAGGGCTGGCGCTGCGGGGCTGATTCCGGCGCCGGAACTGCTCGATATCATGCTGGCGATCGACCGCATGATGCGCTCAGGCGACGAGGCGGGGGCAGAGACGCTCTATCGGGAGGCGCTGCCGGTGGTCAGCTTCATCATGCAGTCGCTGGCCTCGCTGCATACCTATGGCAAGCGCCTGCTGGCTGAGCGGATCGGGCTTGGCGCGGTTCATGACCGCGCGCCGTTCATGCCCCCGACAGCACTCGGGCTACAGATCCTGAAGCAACGCAGTGCGTTCCTGGGGCGCTGGGGCTGACGATGGCCCGGCTAGCGCGATACAACTGAACGCCACGCGAGCCTCGGTGGGCACACCGAAGCGGGCCGTGTGCCGCGCCGGAAGCCCTCCCGGAAAGTGTCTGACATATTCCTCGTTGCAGGCGGCATAGTCGGCCGGATCGGTGATCAGCATCGTGACCTGCACGGCGCGGTCGAGGGAACTGCCGGCTTTGGCCAGGATGCGGCTGAGCATCGACAGCGCGTTGCGCACTTCCTCCTGCGGGGTGGCGCCGCGGTGCACGCCGGCGGCGGGATCATGCGGCGCACTGTGGCCTGACACGAGCACCAGGCCGGCCGCCACCGTTGCGCGGCTGAAGGGCCGTGTAGATCCGGGTTCAGGCTGGTCGATGAAGTTGATGCCCATGCCCATGCGCGGCCGTCAGTTGGCGCGCGCTGCGGGCGCTGCCGGGGATGGCGCGATGGCGGGAAGTTCGGTGGTGCCGACCGGCGCAGGTCCGGCCGCCGCCGCCGCAGGCTGGGTTCGCGCGCGAGCGCGGGTTGCGAGAGCGACCGTGAGCTTTTCCGCAGCTTCAGGCGACATCGAGGCCAGCACCTCCGACATCTTGCGCGGGTTCATCTGCAGGACAACCGGCACGAGAACATCGGATGGCAGGCGGTCGAAGACCCGCGCCGCATCCTTGGGCTTCATGTTCTCGTACATGATGATGAGCTTTTTCAGGCCCTGCGATTCTGCGTTCTCGCCGTCATCCTTCTTCGAGTCGATCTTGTCCTCGACGGCCTTGAGTTCGCCAACACGGTTCTCGAGCTTGCGCTCGACGGTTTCGAGCAGCTTCTCGCGCATGTCGAGTTCGCGCTGGCGGGCGTTCATTTCGTCACGACGCTCACCGAGCCGTTCCACGAGGGCCCGCTCCGCTGGGGAAAGGGGCCTCTGGCCTTCATTCATCACGGCCGAGCGGTCCTTGATTGATGATTCAGGCGGCATGGCCTGCACCGGCCCTTCCTTCGGGCCGGGCGCGGCGGCCTTGGGATCGGGTGGCGGCGAATCCTTTTTGGGTTTGGCGGGCACGGAGCCGGTGACGTCGGCGGCGTTGACGACATAGGGCTCGCGCGCCTTGGCCCACATCTGCGTGACACCCCTGAAATCCGCCGGATTGTAGGTGCCGTCCGGGTTCACCTTCGCTGTCACTGGTGCAACCTGATCGGCCAGCGGCACGAAATTGAACTGGTCGCCGACGCCTGTCCACGAGATCACCTTCAGCGCGAGGAGGCCCATCGCGCCGAGGATGACTGCTGGAATGAGGCGTCTGCGATCAATCATCCGTTGAGATTTCCGTTGCCGGCAGAGTTAAGCGGCATTGCCGTCGAGCCGACGCACCGCCCGTTGGGTGATGGCGGCGGCCATATCCGCTGCGTCGGTGAGGCGGCGGCGGGCCGCGCTGCCATCCTCTGCCGCGGGATTGGCGGGCGCTGGTGCGACCAGCCGCGAGGCGTCGACGATCCGGCTGATGCGCTCGATCACCTTTTCGCCCGCCTCGACCTGCGCTGTCAGGTCGGCCGCATAGCGCTCGGCGGTGCGCAACCGTTCGGCCAGCGTCTTGTCGCAATGGCCGAGCGTGGACTTCAGGCCCGTGATGGCCCGCTCCGCGCTGTCGGTCGCCGCGAGCAGTTCGCCGATCGTGCGGCGCATGGCGCCCTCGTCGGCCTTCAGCCGTTCGATGCGTCTGGAGAGGACGATGCAGGTGGCGATCGTGGCGACGAGGAGGATCGCCACCAGCACATCGGCTATCAGGGAAATCGTGAAGCTCATCTGTGCCAAATCCTGATGGGCTAGCGGCCAGTGCCGGTGCGTTGGCTCGCCGCGACGTCAAACGACGACATGGTTGTCTTCGACCGGCGGATGGGCGCGACGGTCTGGATCGCGATCTTGTCGTCGACGCGCCCGACCCGGCCTTCGGTGACGCAGAAATCGCCGCAGCGCAGCGTCACGAAGTGGTCCGGGCGTGCGTCAAAGATGAGCGTGTCACCGATATCGAGCTTCAGGATCCGTGACAGCGGCATGCGCTCCTCATGCAGCACTGCTTCGATCGGCGCGCTCGACTGGTAGATCTCGGTCGCCAGGTGGCTCTCCCAGATCGGATCGCGCCCGATCTTCTCACCCATGAAACTCTCGAGCAGAAGCTCGCGCACCGGCTCTATGGTGGCGTAGGGCAACAGCACCTGGAGCGAGCCGCCGCGTCCCTCCATGTCGAGGCGCAGGTCCACGCGGATGGCGGCGTTGGCCGGACGCGAGATCGTCGCGAAGCGTGGATTGGTCTCGATGCGGTCGACCTTGAAGGTCACGCTGGCCAACGGCTTGAATGCTGTTTCGGCATCGGTCAGCACAACGCCGATCATGCGCTTGAGCAGGTTCATCTCAATGGTCGTGAAGGGCCGTCCGTCATGGCGGATCGCGGTGCTGGAGCGCTTGCCGCCGAGCATGGTGTCGAGGACGGCATAGGTCAGGTTCGACTCGACGGTGACGAGGCCGAAATTGTCCCATTCCTCCGCCTTGAACACCGCGATCATGGCGGGTAGGGGAATCGAGTTCACATAGTCGCCGAAGCGCACCGAACGGATCGCGTCGAGCGTGACCTCGACGTTGTCATTGAAGAAGTTGCGCAGCGACGTCGACAGATGCCGGACCATGCGCTCGAAAATGATTTCGAGCATTGGCAGGCGTTCATAGGAGATCGTACCGGAATCGACGATGGCGCGAATGCCAGCGCGGCCGCCGGCACCCATCTCGCCAACGGAGAAGCCGAGCATCGAGTCGATTTCGTCCTGCGTGAGCAGACGGTCGACTCCGCTCTCGACCTCGTCGAAATTGGTCTGCGTGTCGAGCATGGTGGCCCATTCGGCCGCCATGTTGTCGCCGCCACCACCCACCGCCCCCTGCTCCGACAGGGCTGCGCCCCATTCGTCAGCCAGGCTCTCCTGTTCGGCGTTCCCGCCCTTGTCCGCGTCGCTCATCTGTCCGCCTATTGAACCAGGAGTTCCTTGAAGAGCACGGCATCGACCTTGGCCGGGTGGACCGCCATGTTGACGCGACGCAGCAGCTCTTCCTTGAGACGGAACGTGCCGGCCGAACCCTCGAGGTCGGCAGGCCTCAGCTCGCGCAGGTAGACCTGAAACATGTCCTCGACGCGGGGCAGCAGCGGCTGGATGTCCGGCGCCAGCTTGGCGTCGGCGATCTCGAGGGCGACCTTCATCTTGATAAAGTTCTGACGCTCGCCGGGCTGTGCGCCGGCGATGTTGATCATCATTTCTTTCATCTCGACGAAGCCGGTCTTCTTCTGGGCCTTTGCGGCCTCGGCGGTCGGGTCGACGGCGGCTGGCTTCTTCATGAAGAAGAACCAGCCCGCGCCGCCACCGCCACCCAGCAGCAGGAGGGCGAGGCCGCCGATCACGAGCTTGTTGCCGAGCAGGCGCTTGATACCGCCCTTCTTCTTGACTTCCGCTCCTTCTGCGGTCGGTGCGCCGTCGGCTTCCTTCACTTCGGGCTCTTTCGCCATGGCTGGAAACGCTCGCGGGATGAAAGGTGAATCGAACCTACGCACAAGGCGGAAGCTGCTTGAAGCCACACTGGTGTTTCATGGTTAATGTCTCGTTAAGTGAGGCAGATTTTGCCCGGACGTTTTTGCCCGTCCGGCACGAGATTGTCCTCGCCCTCAAAAGCGATGTTTTTCGCAACTTATTGTAAAAAAATGACTTTTCTCGATCTCGCCACCTGGCACGGGTCCTGCGACCCTGTTCTGGCGGTTGCCGCGCTGGGGAGCGTCCCGGCAACCGGCGAGAGATTGGGAGATCGGGCGATGGAGAATGCTATTCTCGTCGGGCTGTCGCGCCAGATGGCGCTGCGGCGTGAGATGGATGTGATCGCCAACAACGTGGCGAACATCAACACCAACGGCTTCAAGACGCGCTCTACGCGCTTCGCCGAGCATCTGGGGCCGGTAGCCCGCGCCGAGACCTTTCCCGGACCCGACAAGCGCGTGTCCTTCGTTGTGGACCACGGCACGCCGATCGACCTCAGCGCCGGCATGATGGAACGCACCGGCAGCCCGCTCGACGTTGCGGTGCGCGGCGACGCCTATTTCACGGTCCAGACCGCGAACGGCCAGACGCGCTACACCCGCGATGGCAGCTTCGAGATCAACGCGCGTGGCCAGATGGTGACCCAGGGCGGCCTGCGCGTGGTCGGCGAAAACGGGCCGATCGAGATCTCCACGAACGAGACGAATGTTCGCATCGCAGAGGATGGGACCGTGTTCACCGACCAGGGCAATCGCGGGAAGCTGCGCCTGTCGCGCTTCGCCAACCCGCGCGACCTCCGCAACGAGGGCGGCAACCTTTTCACGAGCGCCGGCGCAGCCCAGGCGGCCGGACCGCAGGTGCGCGTCGAGACCGGGGTCGTCGAGCGCTCGAATGTCAAGCCGGTGCTCGAAATGAGCCGGATGGTCGAGGTGCAGCGTGCCTACGCCTCGATCACGAGCCTGATCACCCGAGCGGATGAAATCAAACGCGACGCCATCCGCCGCCTGTCCGATGTCCAGAGCTAATCATTTCTGAGGAGAAACGCAGATGCGAGCCCTCTACACCGCCGCAACCGGCATGATGGCCCAGGAACTCAACGTTCAGGTCATATCGAACAACATCGCGAACGTCCGCACCAACGGCTACAAGCGCCAGCGGGTGCATTTCCAGGACCTGCTCTACGAGAACCTGCGCCGCGCCGGATCGGCCACCTCTGATCAGGGCACGCAGGCGCCGGCTGGCAGCTTCATCGGCTCGGGCGTCAAGACAGTGTCGACCGGACGCGTGATGAGCCAGGGCAACATGACCCAGACGGACAAGGAGTACGACCTCGCCATTCGCGGCGACGGCTTCTTCCGGGTGCGCATGCCCGATGGACGCACAGGCTACACCCGTGACGGCTCGTTCGATCTCGACAGCCAGGGGCAGCTCGTCACCAAGGACGGCTACATCGTCGAGCCGGGCATCAACGTGCCGCAGACGGCGCGCAGCGTTACCATCAGCGGCACCGGGCAGGTGCAGGCGCTGCTTCCTGGCCAGACCGCGCCGCAGGATCTCGGGCAGATCCAGCTGGCCCGCTTCGTCAATCGCGTCGGCCTTGAATCGATCGGCGACAACCTGTTCGTCGAGACGGCAGGCTCGGGCCCCGCCATCGACGGCAATCCGGGCGGGGAGGGCTTCGGGTCGCTGCAGCAGAATTACCTTGAGGAATCGAATGTGAACTCGGTGGTGGAGATCTCATCGCTGATTGCGGCCCAACGAGCCTATGAAATGAATTCGCGCGTCATCTCGGCCTCGGACCAGATCCAGTATAGTGTTGAAGACCTCAATGCCTATGCTAGCCAAGCTCTGCCTATTGCATATTTGACCATAGTGGTTTTGTGGCACTTTCAATGTCAGGCCAAGATCTATAAATCTTCTTTCGTTGGCTTTAAGCACAAGAGTCTCAGCTGAAAAAAGATCAAAGCTGGCTGACATAGGCAGAACTATTTGAGGTATTGAAGCCAGAGCTGTTAATCTGGTAACATCTAAGTAGCTAGCCATTTTTTTCGTTATTTTCACTTTGAGTATTCAACACTAAATGAATTGTTTTTAATTAAGCT
>JAPLOW010000259.1 GCA_026400555.1 Hyphomicrobiales bacterium | reverse complement strand
CCTTGACAGGCTTGCCCTTGTACAGGTCGCTGCGGTCCACCAGCACGAGCTGGCGAAGGCTTGGCGTTGTCGGTTTGAAAAGTTTCAGTGCCATTGTCCGGGTCCCTTCCGTCTCACAGGCCCGTCGTCACGTCGATCTTCTGGCCCTCTTCGAGGGTCACGATCGCTTTCTTGACGTCGGAGCGCTGGCCGAGGCGGCCTTTGAACACCTTGATCTTGCCTTCAGTGAGGATCGTGTTCACGCCCTTCACCTTGACATCGAACAGCTTCTCAACCGCAGCCTTGATCTGCGGCTTCGTTGCGTCCTTGCGAACCTTGAAGACAACCTTGTTCTGTTCCGACAGAATGGTCGCCTTTTCCGTAATCACCGGCGAGATGATCACATCGTAGTGGCGCGGGTCCATGCTCATTTGAAGCGCGCCTCCAGCGCATCGACGGCTGACTTGGTCAGAACGAGCTTCTCGCGGCGCATGATGTCATACACGTTGATGCCCTGGACCGGCAGCACGTCCACATTCGGGATCGAACGGGCAGCAAGACCGAAGTTCTTGTCGATCTCGGCACCGCCGATGATCAGCACGCTGCCGAGCCCGAGCTTGGCGAACTGGCCCTTGAGCGCCTTGGTCTTGGGCTCGGACAGCTTCACATCATCGACGATGATGATCGACGCGTCCTTGGCCTTCGCCGACAGCGCATGCCTCAGGCCAAGCGCCCTGACCTTCTTCTGCAGGTCATGCGCATGGCTGCGCTGAACCGGACCGAAGGCGCGCCCGCCGCCGCGGAACTGCGGGGCTGACGCGGCACCGTGGCGTGCGCCGCCGGTGCCCTTCTGCTTGTAGAGCTTCTTCTTGGTGCGGTTGATTTCGCTGCGCAGCAAAGTGGCATGGGTGCCGGCCTGCCGCTTGGCGAGCTGATAGCGCACCACGCGATGGATCAGGTCAACGCGCGGCTCGAGGCCATAGATCGCGTCGGACAGATCGACCGAACCGGCGGCTGCGCCGTCAAGGGTCATAACATCAAGTTTCATCACTGACCCTCCACCGCTTCGGCCGGACTTGCGCCTGCCACGGCAAGCTTGAACTTCCCCGGAACCGGGGCTTCCTTGGGCAGTGCGCGCTTGACAGCGTCACGAACCCGGATCCAGCCGCCATTGACGCCGGGAACCGCACCCTGAACCAGGATCAGGCCCCGCTCCGCATCGGTCGAGACGACCTTGAGGTTCTGCGTCGTCACGGTGTCCACCCCGAGATGCCCCGCCATCTTCTTGTTCTTAAAGGTCTTGCCCGGGTCCTGACGCCCACCGGTCGAACCGATTGAGCGGTGGGATACCGACACGCCGTGGGTTGCCCGAAGACCGCCGAAATTCCAGCGCTTCATGCCGCCCGCGAAGCCCTTGCCTGTCGTGGTGCCCGTCACATCGACGAACTGACCGGCGACGAAGTGGTCGGCGGTGATCTCGGCGCCGACAGGGATCAGACCCTGGTCGTCGACGCGGAACTCGGCAACCTTCTTCTTCGGCTCAACCTTCGCCACGGCAAAGCGCGCGCGCTCGGCCTTGGACACGTTCTTGACCTTAGCCTTGCCGACGCCGATCTGCAGCGCGACATAGCCGTTGGTTTCCACCGTACGGTGCGCGACAACCTGGCAATTGTCGACTTTCAGAACGGTGACGGGAATGTTCTCCCCTGCGTCGTTGTAGACGCGGGTCATCCCCACCTTCTGTGCAATGACACCAGACCTCATGGCTGCTTATCCTTTTCCAGAGGAGGTCAACGATCAGAGCTTGATCTCGACATCCACGCCCGCGGCGAGGTCGAGCTTCATCAGCGCGTCCACCGTCTGCGGTGTGGGGTCGACAATATCAAGCACCCGCTTATGCGTGCGCATCTCAAACTGCTCGCGCGACTTCTTGTCGATGTGCGGCGAGCGGTTGACCGTGAAGCGCTCAATCAGCGTCGGAAGCTGATCGGCCCGCGAACCTGTGCACCGGTCCGCTTTGCAGTCGACACAATTTCCCGTGTCGACGCATCGAGGATGCGGTGACCAAACGCCT
>JAPLOW010000013.1 GCA_026400555.1 Hyphomicrobiales bacterium | reverse complement strand
TACAAGGACATCGACGCCGCCTTCGCCAAGCTCAAGACGCTGAAGGCGAACCTGCTGACCGCCTACAGCCAGATGCCGCAGGCGTTCTCCCTTCTGGAGCAGGGCGAGGCCCACATGATTGTCGGTGCGCTCTCGTCTTTCGGCATGCAGCGCCGCCTTGACGGCGCCCCGATCAACATGACCGCCCCGAAGGAGGGTATCTTCCCGGTTCCGTCCGGCATCGCGGTGGTCAAAGGCAGCCCCAACATCGATCTGGCTTACGCCTATGTGAACGAACTTCTCGGTGCCGAGGTCCAGGCGAGGATCGCCCCGCCGACCTTTGCCCTGCCCACCAACGTCGATGTTCCGGTTCCACCCGGCATGCCGACCAATGCGACCATTCACCCGATCGACTGGGCTTTCGTGGCGGAGAACCGCAACAGCTGGGTGCAGCGCTGGGACCGCGAGATGGCGATCTGAGCGTGCCCGGACGCTGCGCCTCAACCTGACATGCCCGAACTGATCAGCCATCCTCCGGCGTTTCTCGACATCAGGCGGGCCAGCAAGTCCTTTGGCGCCGGCAAGGTGCTGGACGGCGTCGATCTGGCCGTGTCCAAGGGCGAGTTCGTCTCGCTGCTTGGCCCGTCCGGCTGCGGCAAGACGACCCTGCTCCGTATCGTGGCAGGGTTGCTCAATGCCGATCAGGGCCATGTCATGCTTGATGGCGCCGTCATTTCGGCCAAGCCGCCGCATCACCGTGACGTCGGCGTTGTCTTCCAGAGCTATGCGCTGTTCCCGCATCTGACAGTGGCCGAGAATGTGGCGTTCGGCCTGCATGCGAAGGGCGCTGATCAGTCCACGATCTCGCCGACCGTCGCGAAGTTCCTGGACCTCGTCCACATGTCCGCCTTTGCGGACCGCTCCGTGAAGGCGCTGTCCGGCGGCCAGCAGCAGCGCGTGGCGGTGGCAAGGGCGCTGGCTGTCGGCCCGAAGCTGCTGCTGCTGGACGAGCCCTTCTCCGCGCTCGACCGCAAGCTGCGAGAGACCATGCAGATCGAGCTCAAGCGCCTGCTGCGCGAGCTTGGCACGACTGCCGTCTTCGTCACCCATGATCAGGATGAAGCGCTGATCATGTCCGACCGGATCGCGGTGATGAACCGGGGGTTGATCGAGCAGCTTGATACGCCCGACACGATCTACCGCCGGCCCGCAACTGCCTTTGCGCTTGAATTCGTCGGGCTGTCGACCCGGCTCAGGGGCAAGGTGGCGGCTGTGAAGGGGGCTGGCGAACTGCTGATCGATACTGCTTTCGGCAGCATACGCGCAAACGGCAACTACCTGCCGGGCAGTTCGGTTCTGATTGGTGTGCGGCCGGAGCGCATGGCGTTCGGCGCGCGAGACGGCGCCAACACTGTCGCGGCCGCAATTCAGGACATCGTGTTTCAGGGGTCACGCATCCAGACTCATTTCGTCTCCGGCATCGACGAGCCGTTCCTGCTCGAAACCGGCGGCGAGTTGCCGGCCCGGCTCGCGCCGGGGCAGCAGGTGCCAGTGTCATGGTCCATCGGCGACACGCTGGTCTATCCCGCCGGGCCATCCGCATGAGCGGCGCGCGCCTTGACCGGATGATCTGGCTGGCGCTTCCGGCCGTGGCCTATCTCGCCGTCGTCTATGCCCTGCCGCTGCTCTGGCTGCTGGGCCGCAGCGTCACCGGCCCCGACGGCGTCACGATCGCGCAGTTCACCGCGTTCTTCTCCGATCCTTTCTCATGGCGCGTCATGGGCAACACCCTGCGCATCGCGTTCTGGGTCACGCTCCTGTCGCTGGTGATCGGCTATCCCGTGGCCATCGCCATGGCCCGGGCGCGCGGCCTGATGCAGGTCATGCTGCTGGTGGCGATGATCCTGCCGCTGTCAATCGGCGTGGTGGTCAAGGCCTTTGCCTGGCAGATCGTGCTGCGGCGCGATGGCCTGATCTCGCAAGGACTGGTCGCCAGCGGCATCTGGGCCGAACCCCAGCGGTTGCTGTTCACCGAAACCGGCCTGATTGTGGGCGCAACCAATGTCTTCCTGCCATTCATGATCCTGCCGATCTATTCGGTGGTAAAACTCATCGACCCACGCCTGACCGAGGCCGGCGCGACACTGGGGGCGAGCCCGTTCTATCGCTTCCGCAAAATCCTTCTGCCACTAACCCTGCCCGGTATCGTCAGCGGCTCCGCCTTCGTGTTCTCGATGGCGGTGTCGATGTTCGTGATCCCCAGCCTGCTCATCGGCGACCGCTTCCAGACGCTGGCGACGCTGACCGGTCGGTCCTACCTGCTGATGCGCAACGAGGCGCTCGGGTCCACGACGGCTGTCATTCTTCTGGTGATCGCCGTCTCGATCGTGGTGCTGTCCACCTGGCTGTCGAAACGCGTGGGGCGCTCGCTATGACGGGGATCGAGCGCATCACATCGGCGCTGGTCTGGGCCATGGCGGTCATCGCCATCATCTTTCTGCTGACTCCTCTGGTCGTGACCGTGGCTGTGTCCTTCGGCTCTTCGGCGGTGTTCACGTTGCCGCCGCCGGGCTGGTCGCTGCGCTGGTACGAGCGGGTCTGGACCATACGCGGCCTGTGGGCTTCCCTGCTCACATCCGTGCAGATCGCCGGCCTGGCGACAGCGATCTCGCTTGTGCTCGGAACGCTCTGCGCGATCGCATTGGTGCGCGGGCGCTTTGCCGGGCGCGACGCGATTGCGACCTTTCTCGTCTCACCGTTGATGGTGCCTGGCCTGGTGGTGGGCATCGCCATGCTGCAGGGCTTCAAACTGGTCGGCCTCCGCGAGGCCTGGCCGAGCCTGCTGGTCGCGCACGTGGTCATCACCATGCCCTATGTGGTGCGCACGGTGCTGGCCTCGCTCAGCCTGTTCGACTTCACGCTGATCGATGCGGCCCGCACGCTTGGGTGCTCCTACGGGCAGGCACTGCGCAAGGTGATGGTGCCGGCACTGGCGCCCGCCTTCCTCACCTCCGGCATGTTTGCCTTCCTCGCGTCGATGGACAACTATCCGGTCTCCATCTTCTTCACCGATGCCTGGACCAAGACATTGCCACTGCAGATGCTGCAACTGGTCGAGGAGAGGCCCGACCCGACCATCGCCGCGATCTCGACAGGCCTGATCGTGCTCGCCATTATGGTGCTGATCATCGGGGATAGGCTGGTTGGCTTGCGCCGCCTTGCCGATTTCTGAGGCCGTCAAGCGGAACCACCATGCGCATCCTCGTCCTCAACCCCAACACCACGGCCGCCGTGACCGACAAGCTGATGCTGGCTGCGCAGGCTGTTGCGCGGCCCGGCACCGAGCTGATCGCCATGACGGCGACACGTGGCGTGCCCTACATCTCCAGCCGTGCCGATGCGGCCATCGGCGGAGCCATCGCACTCGAAATGCTTGTCGAGGCGCATGCGCAGGTTGACGCCGCCATCATCGCAGCCTTTGGTGATCCAGGCCTTGGCGGCGCGCGCGAGCTGTTCGACATTCCCGTGGTCGGGATGGCTGAGGCTGCGATGCTGAGCGCCTGCATGCTGGGCCGCTCCTTCGCCATCGTCACCTTCGCCGGCGGGCTGGTGCCCTGGTACAATGAATGCCTCGACTGGAACGGGCTGCGGGGCCGCTGCGCCGGCATCTTTGCGCTGCAAGGCGCCTTCAATACGCTCGCCGATGTCCAGCACGAGAAGGAGGCAGCGCTGATCACGCTTGCCAACCGTGTCGTCGAGGAGCATGGCGCGGATGTGGTGATCCTTGCCGGTGCGCCGCTGTCCGGCCTTGCCGCGACCATCCGCGAGCGGGTTTGCGTGCCGCTGGTGGATGGCATCCAGGCGGCCGTGACGCAGGCTGAAGGGCTTGTCGCGCTGAACCCGCGCAAGGCCAGCGCCGGAACATTCGCCCGCCCTAAGGCGAAGCCAAGCATCGGCGTCGCCGCCGCGCTCGCTTCCCGGCTGGCCCGGGAGGATTGAGGCCGTGACAGCCAAACTCATCGCTGCCGACTGGCTTCTCGAGGGCTTCACCGGCGCCGGCGAGCCGGTCATACACCGTGACGCCGCGATCGCGGTGATGGATGGCGTGGTCGCCCATATCGGGTCTGTGACTGACCTGAAAGCCGCCTACCCCGGGGCGGAACTGCTTGGCGGGCCGGGCCGTGTGATCATTCCGGGGTTGATCAACGCCCATCACCATGTCGGGTTGACCCCGCTGCAGCTTGGCTCGCCGGATCATCCGCTGGAACTGTGGTTCGCCTCGCGGCTGGCGCTGCGCGACGTGGATCTCAGGCTCGACACGCTGTTTTCGGCCTTCGAGATGATCGGGAGCGGCGTCACCACCGTGCAGCATCTGCATTCGCGCGCGCCGGGTTCGCCAGAGGCGGTGGTCAACGCCGGCCGGACGGTGATGGACGCCTATCGCGAGATCGGCATGCGCGCGTCCTATTCGATGGCGCTGCGCGATCAGAACCGGCTGGTCTACGAAGATGACGCGGTGTTCACAGCCTCGCTGCCAGCCAGCCTGCGGCCCGAGATGGAGGCCTACTTCAAGCGCTTCACCATCCCGCTTGGCGACCAGATCGCCATCTTCGAGGCGCTGATGGCCTCGGCGAAGGATGATCCGCGCATCAAGGTCCAGGTCGCGCCCGCCAACCTGCACTGGCTCTCCGACAAGGCGCTGGATGTGGCCGGCCAACTCTCCGAGAAGCATGCCGTGCCGATGCACATGCATCTTGTCGAGACGCCCTATCAGAAGGTCTACGCGCAGCGACGCGCCGGCGACTCGGCACTCGCCCATGTGGCCCGGATGGGGCTGGCGGGTCCGCGGCTCACCATCGGCCATGGCGTCTGGATGAGCGAGGCCGACATCGACCTGTGCGGCGAGACCGGAACGCATGTCTGCCACAACTGCTCGTCGAATTTCCGCCTCAAGAGCGGCATCGCCCCGGTCAACCGCTTCCTCGCCCGCAAGATCCCCGTTGCCATCGGCATCGATGAAGCGGGCATCAACGATGACAGGGACATGCTGCAGGAGATGCGCATGGTGCTGCGGACCCACCGCGAGCCGGGCATCAACGCGCCTTTCCCGACCCCGGCGCAGGTGCTGCGCATGGCCACCGAGCATGGCGCGGCGACGACGCCGTTCGGCAGCAGTATCGGGCGGCTGTCGCCCGGCTCGTCTGCCGATCTGGTGATCATGGACTGGAAGGCGATGACGCATCCTTACCAGGACAGCGCCCTCCCTGTGATCGACGTGCTGGTCCAGCGCGCACGGACCAATGCCGTCCAGAGCGTGATGATCGGCGGCGAGGTGGTCTACGCCGGGGGCCGTTTCACCCGGCTCGACCGCGACGCGGTGCTCGAGGAGATCGCGGAGCTGCTCCGGCAGCCACCCAGCGAGGCGGAACAGCAGCGCAAACAGCTGTCACGCGCTGTGTTTCCACATGTGCGGGCCTTCTACGACGGCTGGCTTGATGCCGAGCGGGGCGAGCCGCATACGCGCTACAACAGCCGCGCTTGACGGCCTCAGGCCGGACCTTGCGCGGCAAAGCTGCGCGCGATGTCGGACCTCGTCGCCACCCAGACATCAGCCTCGTGCCGACTGAGCAGCGACAGGATGTCGGCAAAGGCCTTGAACCGCGCCGGACGGCCGACGATGCGCAGGTGGAAGCCGATGTTGAGCAGGCGCGGCTTGCCCGCTTTCGCCTCCGCAATCAGCACAGACAACGCGTCGCTGACATAGTCGACCATCTCGGATGCCCGCACAAAGCCGTTGGGGTGGAAGAACTTCATGTCGTTGCTGTCGAGCGCATAGGGTACGATCAGCAGCGGCGGCGACACCGACCGGTCCCAGTAAGGCAGATCGTCATCGAAGGCGTTCGAGCTGTAGAGAAAGCCCTGCTCCACCAGCAAGGCGCGGGTCCTTGGGCTCTCGCTGCCCCGGCAGAAGAAGCCACGCGGGGCCGTGCCGGTCGCGGTCGCGATGACATTGACGCAGCGCGCGATGTCGCGGGCCTCGTCGGCAGCATCAGCATAGGCGCTGTGCGGCGTCCAGCGCCAGCCATGCACGGCAGGCTCATGCCCGCGCCGGGCGACCTCCGCCGCCAGTGACGGAACACGCTCAACCGCCCGTCCACAGAAGAAGAACGTGGCGGGAAGCCTTGCGCCATCGAGCGCATCCAGCATGCGCCACAGCCCGGCCCGCATGCCGTAGCCGAAAATCTGCTCTTGCCCGATGTCGCGCACGCCGGGCTCGACCACGCTGATCACCTCGCCCATGCGTTCGGAGACAGGATCGCCATCGCCGACCTGCAGCTCGGCGCCTTCCTCGAAGTTGACGACGACCGATACGGCAAGCTTTCGGCCGCCGGGCCAGGTGATCTCTGGCCACCGCCCGCCATAGCCGACCATATCGCGCACCGGAGCGCTCATCAGGCGACGAACTGAGAAAGCGGCGGCCTCGGCTGCCAGCGCTCCAGCCCCAGGCCATCTCGCCAGGCATGAGCTATGTGATCGCGCCGTGCGAACCAGACCCCTGGCTTGCTGGCCGCGTGGCTGAGAAAGGATTCCAGCCCTCCGATGCGTGCAGGCCGGCCGATGATGCGCAGATGCAGTCCAACGGACATCATGCGCGGCTCATGGGCGCCTTCGGCATAGAGGCGGTCGAAACAGGCGATGCAGTAGCGGGCGAAGTCATCGCCCTGCACGAAGCCGCCGCCGGGCTGGAACCGCATGTCGTTGGTGTCGAAGGCATAGGGCAGGATGACAAGATCGCGCCCGCTCTGGCTGACCATGTAGGGCAGGTCATCATTATAGGCGTTGGAATCGTACATAAATCCGCCATGCTCGATCAGCAGCCGCCGCGTGTTGGGCGAGGTGGCCGAGCGGGTGTGCCACCCCACGGGGGGCGTGCCGGAGGTCGCGGCGATGGCATCGACGGCGCGGGCGATCACCTGCCTTTCCTCGATCTCGCTCATGTGGACCTGCCGCTCCCAGCGCCAGCCATGTGACGACACCTCGTGGCCGTCCGCCACCGCCTCGGCTGCCAGCCAGGGCGACAGGGCCAGCGCCCGGCCGCAGGCATTGAGGGTGGCCTGCGCGCCATGGGCTTTCAGCGCGGCCCGGATGCGGCCCCAGCCACGGCGCGTGCCGTACTCGTAGTGGCTCTCCATGCAAAGATCGCGCACGCCCTCGACCTTCTCGACGGCCTCATAGATAAACTCGTTTGTTGCATCGCCCGCGCCGAGCGACAGCTCCGCCCCTTCCTCGACATTGACCACGATCGAGAGCGCCAGCCGGGCGTCGCGCGGCCAGCCGATGGACGGCGGGCTTGAGCCATAGCCGCGGAAATCACGATCGGTGCTGTGGAGCGGGACACTCAATTTTGGCAAGGCTTCCACTTTCGGGACGAGCGCAATCCGGGTCTTGCCGGACGCAGGGCAGACAACCGCCGCTGCGCCGAAAGGGGTCCGTAATCCTTAAAGAAGGCGCCCGATGCGCCGTCAAGCCGCCGAAGGGCCGCCGCAAGGGCTCGCATATCCCGAGCGATCGCAGACCAGCATGCGTGCCCAACCACGCGGCCACGCATGCCGATGGTTGCCGGCTCAGTTCATGGCGCGCCGGGCGGCCTCGATTTCATCGGCAAGAGCCCGGCCGTTGGCGCCGGCATCGCGCAGGATGATGTCCCATGACGGCCGCGAGGCTTCACGGAACGGGCCGATCGCCGGCTCGGTCACGGCGATGCCCTTGGCGCGAACCGCAGCGAGCGACTCGTCACCGAATGTGTTGTGGAAGTCGAGCCCGGCCTGCACGGCTTCCGGCGTGACCGCGCGGACCAGGGCCTGGATATCGGCCGGGAGTGCGTTGAACTTGGCCTGCGAGAACACGAACATCGTGGTCGACTGGTGGAAGCGCGTCAGGGCGTAGTGCTTGGCGACTTCCATGAAACGGTCCGCGACCATCGCATCGGGGGACACTTCGAGCGCATCGACGACGCCATTCTGCATGGCCAGGAAGACCTCGCCATAGGCCATCGGCGTCGGCTGCGCGCCGACCGCAGTGTAGGCCTGCACCCAGCCCGGCGTCTGCAGCACGCGGATCTTCAGGCCCCGCAGGTCGGCCGGGGTGTTGATGGCCTTGTCGCGCGTGGCGATCTGGCGCTCGAAGATCGCGCCGAAGGCGAGCCCGACCATGCCATGCGGCTCGACAAGCTTGAGCAGCCGCTCGCCGACCGCGCCGCGCAGGATGCGCTCCGCCTGCGTCCGGTTGTCGAACAGATGCGGCAGCGACAGGACGCGATACTCGGGAATCGTCGATTCAAGCGAGCCAAGACCGTAGAAGCCGGCGTCGATCACCCCCGTGCGGACGGACTGGATGATTCGACCCTCGTTGCCGAGCGCGCCGCAGCACTGCACGTTGACCTTGACCCGGCCATTGGAGCGGGCCTCCATCAGCTCTTTGAACTTGAGGCCTGCCACATGGTAGAAGCTGCGCTCGCTCAGCACATGGCCGATGTTCATTTCGATCGGGGTTTGCGCCTTCGCCGCCCCGACCAGGCTCGCCAGCCCCAGCAGTGCCGCTCCAATCAATCGCAGAAACGTCATGACAGTTCCTCCCTCTGGTTGTCACCGGATGAGCGCGAGGCTGAGCCACGGCACATAGGTGATGATGAACATGTTGATGATAAGCACCGCAAGGAACACCAGAAGCGGCCGCATCAGCTGCTCCATGGTGATGTTGGCGATGCCACAGGCGACGAAAAGATTGACGCCCACGGGCGGGGTGACCATGCCGATCGCGAGATTGACGATCATGATCAGCCCGAAATGCACTGGGTCGATCCCCAGTTGCTGCGCCACGGGCGCCAGCACCGGCGCCAGGATGATGATCGCCGCGAAGGTCTCCATGAACATGCCGACGACGAACAGGAACAGGTTGACCAGCAGCAGGAACACCATCGGATCGCTCGAGACACCGCGAATGGCCGCCGCCACCTGCTGCGGCGCCTGCATCAGGGCCAGCGCATAGGCGAAGACAAAGGCGAAGCCGACGATAATCATGACGATTGATGAGGTGAAGGCGGATTCCGCGAAGATCCGCGGCAGCGCCTTGAGCGGGATTTCGCGATAGACGACGCAGCCGAGAAACAGTGCGTAAGCGACGGCGACGACCGCCGCTTCTGTCGGGGTGAACACGCCGCCATAGATGCCGCCCAGGATGATGAACGGCATCACCAGCGACAGGGCCGCGCGCTTTGTCGCGACGCCGATGTTGGCGACATAGGGCTTCAGCTGAAACGGCTCCCGCTCGCCGTAATTTCGGATCGAGGACACCACGACAATGGTCAGGATCAGCGAAAGCCCGATCATGATGCCTGGCATGATGCCGGCGATGAACAGATCGGTGATCGAAACGCCGGTGATCACGGCATAGATGACCATCGGAACCGATGGCGGGATGATGACGCCGAGCTCGCCTGATGAGGCGACGACGGCCGCGGCAAAGGGCCGGGGGTACTTCTTGCGCTCCATTTCGGGGATCAGCGTCGAGCCGATCGCGGCCGCGGTGGCGGCGGAGGAGCCCGAGATCGTGGCGAACAGCATCGAGGTGAGCACAGTCGCCGCAGCAAGCCCGCCGCGCAGGAAGCCGACAAGCGATACCGCGAACTCGACCAGACGCCGCGCCACCCCACCCGTCATCATCAGCCGGCCGGCCAGGACATAGAGCGGCACCGCCAGAAGCACGAAGGAGTCCATCGAATCGAAAATCACCTGCGGGATGGCGATCAGGGGCAGGCGGCGCTCCAGAAAAAAGGGCAGCGCGGCGATCCCGAGCGCAAAGGCGATTGGCACGCTCAGCGCGAACAGGGCCAGCATGATGACGATCAGAAAAGTCATGGGATCAATCCGTGTCCGCGATGCCGCCGGCGCTGCGGATGTCCTTGCCGTCGACAATTGCCTCGACAATGAAGGCCAGCGTGTTGATGATCATGAGCGCACCACCCACGGGCATGGCCCAGTAAACCCAGGACTTGGAAATCTGCATCACCGGGCTCAATTCGCTCGCGCCGATGATGCGGACGAACTGGTGGCCGTAGATCACGAGCAGCACGAACAGGTAGAGGCACAGGCCCAGCGCGATGTAGCGCGCCGCCTGCCCGATCAGGCCTGGAAGTGCCTTCAGCACGAAGTCCAGCGAGATCAGCTGCATGCGCCTGCAGCCGACCGCCGCGCCCAGAAAGATCAGCCAGACCAATAAGAAGCGCGCCAGCTCTTCCGTCCATGGCGCCGAGATATTGAGGCCAAGATGCGTCAGGACAAAGCGGACCAGCACCTGCCCCAGCACGACCACGGAGATCAGGGCGAGAATGGCCCCGATCAGGTAGTAGACGGCGGTGTTGAGCCGTTCGAGCAGGGCTAGGGTCGATCGCACGGCTGCCTTCAAGCTTCAGTCTCCCCAACCCGCCGTCAGCCTCGTGCAGAGCGCACAGAACGGCCTTGTGCAGCGAGCTAAACAGGTTTTGTATACCGGCGCAAGAAGTTCGCGATGCGTGCTTTATGTTCGCGATGCGAACGCGTCGCATGCTGACATCGCCAACCGGTCGCGCTACGCTGGACGACAGGCGGGGACAAGTGCATGGCGGCTCTGAGCGGCAAAGTGGTTCTGGTGACCGGGGCGTCGAAGGGCATCGGCGCGGCCATCGCCGCCTCATTGGCGGCAGAGGGTGCGAGCGTGATCGCCCATTATGGACGGGACCTTGCTGGCGCGGAGGCCGCCCTCAGCACCATTCCGGCAGAGCGCAAGACCTTCATCAGCGCCGACCAGGGCCAGCCGGACAGTATGGACGGGCTTTGGCAGGCCGCGCTGGCCTGGCGCGGGCGAATCGATGCCGTTGTCCTCAACGCTGCGGTCATGCTGGTCGATGGCGGCATCGATGATGGCATCGACGCCTGGGATTCGGCCTGGGACAGCCAGTGGCGCATCAATGTCCTGGCGCCGACGCGCCTGATGCGTCATGCGGTGCGGCACTACCGGGAGGTCGGCGGCGGCGTCCTGATCACCATTTCAAGCTGGGCGGCCCAGCGCGGCGTGACCAACCCGGCCATGCTTGCCTATGCAGCCAGCAAGGCAGCGGTGAAGGCAGCCGCCCAGAGCATCGCCCGCGGCTATGCGAAGGACAACATCCTGAGCTATGTCGTCGCGCCGGGCGTGGTGCGCACGCGCATGTCGGAGGATTTCGCCGCATCACAGGGCGGCGAGGATAAGGTCACGGCCATGTTGGCCATGGGCGAATGGGTGCCGCCATCCGACATTGGCGAACTCGTGGCCTTCCTCGCGACGGGCAAGGTCCGGCACTTGACGGGCGCGACCCTTGACGTCAATGGCGCAAGTTATGTCCGATGAGACGGCGGTGCCACCGGCAGGCCTTCGGGTCACGCTGCCGGGGGTTGCGCCACGCCAACCGCCGCTCGGCTTCAGCTTCAATGGCGAGCTCTTGCAGGCCCATCCCGGCGAGACCATCGCGGCGGCCCTGGCTGCGGCGGGGCGGCCGGCCTGCAGGCTGACGCGCAACAACGCGGCGCGCGGGCCGTTTTGCGGCATGGGCGCCTGCCATGACTGCCTCGTCACGGCGGATGGCGACACGGTGCGGGCCTGCCTGACGCCGGTGGCGGACGGCATGGCTGTCGGGACGCATACGCCGCGCCTGCGGCAAGCGCCGGATCGGACAGACCCCGGCGGCGAGGCGCCTCTGAACGTCGATGTCGCCGTGGTCGGCGGTGGCCCGGCCGGCCTGTCGGCGGCACTGGCGGCGGCACGTTCCGGGCTCCGTGTGGCCATGATCGACGAGCGGAAGCTAGCTGGCGGACAGTATTTCAAGCAGCCGGCTGAGGGGCTGCCGATCACAGCGGCGGCTCTGGACCGGCAGTTTCGCGAGGGGCGCGCCCTCGCCGCCCGTGCAATTGCTGCCGGCGTCATCCACCTCGCCGAAGCCGCCGTCTGGTCGAGCACTGGGGCCAATGACCTGCTGATTGTCCAGCCGGGCGGCACGCGCCGGGTGATCTACCGCAAGCTCGTGCTGGCCACCGGCGCCGTCGAGCGGGCAGTGCCCTTCCCCGGCTGGACCTTGCCCGGCGTGATGACGACCGGGGCGGCGCAGAGCTTTCTGAGGGCCTACGCCGTTTCGCCGGGCCGGAGGGTGCTCATTGCAGGACATGGCCCGCTGAACCTGCAACTGGCGGCGGAGCTTCTGCGCGCCGGCATCCAGGTGGTTGCGGTGGCCGAATTGTCACCTGCTCCGGGCCTCGGGGCCATCCCGCATCTCGCCACGATGCTGGCGATGGCGCCGCGACTGGTTGCGGACGGGCTGGGCTACCGGCTGGCCCTGCTCAGGCACGGCGTGCCCGTCCTGCATGACCACGCCGTCATCAGAGCCGAGGGTGATGGGCGCGTGTCACGGGTTGCGTTGGCGCCCTTTGACGCGGGCCGCAGGCCTGACATGAGCCGGAGCCGTTGGCTTGAGGCGGATGTGCTGTGTCTTGGATACGGCTTCAATCCCGCGCTGGAGCTTGCCGCGGCGCTCGGTTGCGAGCCCAGGTTTGACGGGCACTGGCGGCATCTTGCGCTCACCTGCGACAGCGAGGGCCGGACCGGCAGGCCCGACATCTTCGCCGCCGGCGACGGAGCGCGCTTTGGCGGGGCACGGATTGCGATGGCCACCGGGATCATTGCCGGCTACGCAGCGGCCCGCGAGTGCGGCGCCGTGCCCGGCCCGGAACAGGCGCGAGAGCTCGACCGGGCCCACATGGCCCTGCGACGGGCGTCACGGTTCCAGACAGCGCTCTGGTCAATCTATCGCGGCCGGCCGATCACGACCGAACTGGCGGGGTCTGACACGCTGGTCTGCCGGTGCGAGGAGGTCTCGCAGGCCGCGCTGCGTGCTGCCCTCGACGACGGGGCCACGAGTCTGGGGGCCATCAAACGCCAGACCCGGCTTGGCATGGGCCGCTGCCAGGGCCGCTACTGCGCGCCGCTGGCGGCCGAGTTGCTTGCGGGCGCGCTGGGTCGGCAGCCCGATGCCGAGCAGATGTTCGCACCGCGCACGCCGCTGAGGCCCGTTTCCGTTGCCGCGATCGCGGCGCTCGACCTTGGCGGGCAGGCGGCCGGCACCGGAGCAGAGCAGCCATGACAGCAGCACTTCTGCATGGCCGACGGGCCCTCGTCACCGGCGCGGCGCGCGGCCTCGGCGCTGCCATCGGCCGGGCCTTTTGCGACGCCGGCGCTGAGGTCGCGGCGCTCGATCACCCCTCCGCGCTGGCAGCGCCCGGAGCCTGGCAGGGCGCCCTCGCCCTCGCCTGTGACGTCACCGATCCTGCCGGGGTTGAGCAGGCGATCACCGAGGCCGCCGACAGCCTTGGCGGGCTTGACATCGTCGTCGCCAATGCCGGGCTCGTTCCGCCCTGGCGGCAAACGGAAGAGCTCGATTTTGCCGAATGGGACGCCGTCATGGCGGTGAATGTGCGCGGCGTCGCGGCGACCGTGGCCCATGCCGTGCCGCATCTGAAAACCCGGGGCGGCGCGATCATCCTGATGGCCTCGATCAACGCCATGGTCTCCCATCCGCGCCAGATGCTCTACACCGCCAGCAAGCATGCCGTGCTGGGGATCATGCGCGCCGCAGCGCTCGACCTCGGTCGCTACGGGATCCGTGTCAACGCGCTCGCGCCCGGCCCGGTGGCGACGGAGGCGCTGATCGGACGGCTGCACCAGCGCGCCAGCGAAGGCGGCCCCCCACCGGACGAGGCGCTCTCGGCCTTTGCCGCACAGACGCCACTGGGACGGATGGCGAGCGAGGACGATGTGGCGCGGGCCGCACTGTTTCTCGCCAGCGAGCTGGCGTCAGGGCTCACCGGACGTGTGCTGCCTGTCGATGCCGGGCTGATCCCCTGAGATGCTCTTGTTCGGCTGGCCCACCGTCAGTCAGGGCATTGCCTAAGCACAAAACCAGTGCCCAGTTTTGTGCGCAATGCCCTATCGTCCCTGTACGGCGGACCGGCGCTCCAGATAGAAGGCATACTGCATCGGCAGGACGGATTCCGGCTTGTCGAGCCCGAGAGCGACCGCGGCATGATAGGGCCAGTTCGGATCGGCCAGGAGCTCGCGGCCCAGCGCCACCAGATCGGCCTGGCCCGAGGCGATGATCGCATTGGCCTTGACCGGGTCGGTGATCAGGCCAACCGCCATGGTGGCTAGCCCGGCGCCGTGCCGCACCGCTTCGGCCAATGGGGCCTGAAAGCCGTGTTCCACCTTCTGGGGCAAGAGGGACACCGGCAGGGCGATCCCGCCTGCCGAGCAGTCGATCAGGTCGACGCCAAGCCGCTTGAGCTCGGCCGCCAGCGTAACGCTGTCGCTGAGGGCGATGCCGCCATCGAGGTTATCGACGACCGAGGCCCGGTAGGCGACGACGACATGCCCGGGCACCGCGCGGCGGACCTCGGCCGCGCACTCCAGCGCCAGCCGCATCCGGTTGGCCAGCGAGCCGCCATAGGCGTCGGTACGCTGGTTGGTGAGCGGCGACATGAAGGAGTGCAGCAGATAGCCATGGGCCCCGTGCAGTTCGATGATGTCAAACCCCGCCGCGACCGCCCTGCGGGCCGCCTGCCCGAACGCCTCGACAATCTGCGCAATCTCGGCCAGCGTGACAGGCCGTGGCGTGCGGAAATTTGACCGGATCTTGACCGCGCTCGGGCCGATGATCTCCCAGGCCGGCTCAGGTCCGTCCTCGGGCAACGGCCCGGCGCCTTCCCACGGACGCTGGGTCGCGGCCTTGCCGCCGGCGTGGCCGATCTGCACGCCCGGCACCACGCCGTGGGCCTTGTAGAGCGCGGTGAGCCGCGCCATCGGCGCGATCTGCGCATCCTCCCACAGCCCGGTGCAGCCATGGGTGATGCGGCCATCTCGGCTGACGGCGGTCGCCTCAAGGATCACGGCGCCGACGCCGCCCAGTGCAAAGCGCGCGTGATGCGCCATATGCCAGTCGCCCGGCTGCCCTTCCACGGCCAGATACTGGCACATCGGAGAGACTACGATGCGGTTCTTCAGCGTGACGCCACGCATCGTGAAGGGGGAGAACAGCGCGGGATTGGCCATGGCGCTCATGCCGCCGCCTTGAGGGCGGCGCGCTCGGCCTTGGCGGCAGCTCTCGCCTCGACCTTGTCCATGATCGCGTCGAGCTTGGCCATGATCCGGGTCAACTTGGCCACACGGTCGGTCCCCTCCTTGCCGAGTGAGGCAAAGGTCGTGATCGGCGGGCGGACGTCGCCGACCGGATAGCCCGCCGCGGCGGCCAGGGCCTTCGAGTAGCACTGGTGGCCATAGAGCGGGTGCCCTTGCTTGATGATGCCCCACATCTCGTCGATCAGATGCTGGATCTTGATGGCGGTCTTGAGATCACCCTTCTCTAGCAGTGTCCACATACCGGTGGAGGCGCGCGGACAGAAATTGCCGTTCGGATCGACATAGCCGACCGCGCCGAGCTTGAAGCTTTCGACGACGCGCTCGCCGGCAAACACGTTCATCACGCCGTCCGTCAACTCGACAATGTCGAAGACGCGCGCCACATCCATGCTCGCTTCCTTGATGTAGCGGACGTTCGGCAGCGCCTTCGTCATGCGCGCCACCAGCTTCGCCGACATGTCGACATTGGTGGTGAAGGGGTTGTTGTAGAGCATGATCGGAATGGAGACAGCTTCGGAGATGGCCGCGTAGTAGTTGAAGATCTCGTCTTCCGTGGGGGTGTAGTAGTAGGGCGGCGCAATCATCAGTCCGTCCGCACCGGCCTTTTCGGCGTCGCGTGCAAAGCGCATTGCCGTCGGCGTGTGGGCGTGGGTGGCGCCGACCATCACGGTCATCTTGCCCTTGCAGTGCTGGACCGTGGCTTCGACAAGCTCGGCGCGCTCGGCGTCAGAGACCGTGAGGAACTCGCCGGTCGTGCCGAGCAGGATGACGCCAGGGACCTTGCTGCGGTGCTGCCAGTCGAGAAACTTCTTCAGGGCAGGAACGTCGATCTTGCGGTTATCCGGCGTGAAGGGCGTAACGGTGACGGTGTGACAGGCACGAAACTGTTTCATGGTTGTTCCTCTCCTCAGATGCGCTTCTGCCAGCCATGCTTGCCCAGCACGTCGTGCGAAGCAAGGATGTCGGCATCGGGTGTGTTGGCGGGGTTCATGGCGTCGGCAATGATTTCGAGCACGGTCATACCGTCATAGCCAATGTCCTTCAGGGCCTTGGCGGCAGGGCCCGGCTTGACGATGCCGCCGCCGAGCTTGTCGTGCTTGAACACGGCGAAGGTCGAGTCCGAGATGTGGACATTCTTGATGCGGCTGCCGAGCAGCTTGATGGCTGCAGGCACATCCTCCTTGATGAAGGCCGAGTTGCAGATGTCGAAGTTGATGCCGACATCCGGGCCGATGTCGTTGGCGACATCCAGCATCTGCTGTGCGGAAGGCAGATAGGTGAAGGGCACATTCTCCAGGATGATCTCGACGCCGGAGCCCTTGGCGAACTTGACCAGTTCCTTCATGCCCTCGACGAACCATGACCGCATCCACTCGACGGGCGGATCGATCAGGCTGTTCACGGGTCCCGGAATGGCACAGACATAGGGGCATTTCCAGTCGGCGGCGAGTTCGATCGCTTCCTTGTAACGGTCGAGCGTATAGCGCCGCATGATCCTGCAGACCGAGTTGGGGTTGTTGTCGAGCAGGGGATAGCAAAACGATGTGATCCTGCAGCCCTTGTCGTCCAGCCACTTGCCGATGTCGCGCTTGGCCTTCGGCGTCAGTTCGGATGGCCACAGATGCGGCGGGAAGATCATCATCTCGAAATTCTTGTAGCCCATGGCATGCAGGTGCTTGAGTGCTGCGAAGCCTGAATGCGAATAGAGATATGGAAACGTCGACACGGCGACTTTGAGATCAGACATGTTGCTCACTCCCGAGGTTGATGGCGATGATGCGGTTGGCGTGAATGACGCCCGGCAGGCGCGTGATCCCTTGCGGACCGACGTGCTGATTGTCGGCGGTGGCCTCGCCGGCGCGGCGCTCAGCCACCATCTGGCCAAAAACGGCGTCGAGACGCTGCTGATCGAGCGCTTCGATCTCAATACGCAGGCGTCTGGCTCCAACTCCGGCTCGATCCACGCGCAGATCCCGAACGAACCCTTCACGACCCATGGCGAGGCCTGGACGCGGACCTTCGCGCCGACCGTCAAGCTGATGATGCGCTCGATCGAGCTGTGGGCGACGCTCGGCGCCGAACTCGGCGTGGACCTGGAGGTCGACCAGCCCGGCGGGCTGGTCTGCGCGTTCAACGAGGCGGACCTTGCAGGCTTGCGGCTGAAACTCCGGATCGAGCGTGAACAGGGGCTGGAAGGCCATCTGCTCAGCCGGAGCGAGCTCAGGGCCATCGCTCCTTACGTGACCGAGCGGGCGATTGGCGGGGTGCATTACCCGATCGAGGGCAAAGCTAACCCGCTGATCGCCGCACCCGCGTTCGCCCGCGCTGCTGCACGTCTGGGGGCCAGGATCATGACGCGCACGGCGCTGATCGGCCTCACAGTCCGACAAGGCGGTTTCGACATCGCGACCACAAGCGGCACGATCCACGCCCTGCGCGTCATCAACTGCGCGGGGGCCGAGGCTGGCCAGCTTGCGCGCATGGTCGGACTCGACCTGCCGATTGAAGCCTATCCGATCCAGACCAGCGTGACCGAACCCACCGCTCCGTTGATCGGGCATCTGCTGTACGCCGCAGGCGAGAAGCTCTCGCTCAAGCAGAACCGGCTCGGCAACATCCTGATCGGCGGGGGTTGGGACGCCCGGCTTGATGGGCAGGGGCGCCCTGTTGCCGATATGGCATCGCTGGTGGGGAACCTGAAAGTGGCTCTCGGCGTCGTTCCTGAACTGGGTAGCGTCGACGTTGTCCGGACCTGGGCTGCGATCGTCAACGGCACCGCAGATTGGAAGCCTTTGCTCGGCGAGGCACCACGTACGCCGGGCTTCTTCCTGTGCTTCTTTCCGTGGATGGGCTTCACGGCGGGACCGGTTGTGGCGCGCGCCATCGGCGATCTGGTGCTGGGCCGCCAGCCGGAGGTCGATCTGGGGCCGTTCCTGATCAGCAACCGGTGAGCGCGCGGCCATCAGAAATTGGCCTCCAGCCGGGTGTTCATCACCATCTCCGCGACGGTCGCCGCATTCGGCAGGCGCAGCAGCAGCGAAACGGCTTCCGCAACCGTCTCGGGCTTGAGGCGATTGGCAGCCGGTGTCGCCCCCGGAAGCCCTGCGATCAGTTCGGTGTCGATCGCGCCGGGGCAGAGCGCGGTGACCCTGACGCCATCCTCCCAGCCGGCAAACTTGGCGGCGTGACTGAGCGCCAGCAGGGCGTGCTTTGACATCACATAGCCCAGCGGGGCTGACGGGTCGCGAACGCGCTTGGCGTCAGTCGAGGCGATGTTGACGATGCGGCCATGGCCCGAGGCCTTCAGCGCAGGCAGGGCGCGGACAATGGTCCGGAAAGGGGCTTTCACGTTGACGGCCCACATCTCGTCGAGCGCGCGCTCATCGGGGTGATCGAACGAAAAGCGCCGCAGCACGCCGGCATTGTTGATCAGGCCATCGAGCTTGCCATGCGCCGCGATCGCCTCATCGATGAACACATCGGCGCTGCCAGCGTCGAGCGCGTCGAAGTGGTGAAAGGTGCAGCGCCCGGCCAGATCGAGCCGGGATCGCGTCGCTGCCACATCGCGGACACCAAGCGCCAGGGTGTAACCATCGGCATGCAGGCGGCGCGCGATGGCGGCGCCAAGCCCGCGGGAGGCGCCGGTGATCGCGATCACGCGGCCGTCGACCGGCAACACGGCAGGGCTTGCGTCAGCCGGCGCCATGATCAAAACAGTCCCTGATAGACACCGCCATCATTGACGATGTTCTGACCCGTCATGAACCCGGCCTGCGCGCTGCACAGGTAAGCGACCAGATCACCACACTCCTTCGGATCGGCAAGCCTGCCCGCCGGGCAGCCCTTGAGACGGTCTTCCTTGATCGCCTCATAGGTCGTGTTCAACCGCTTGGCGTGGGCATGCCAGTTCGTGTGCAGCGCCTCGGTGTCAAACAGGCCAGGGCACACGCTGTTGACCGTGACATTGTGCGGGATCAGCTCGCGGACGATTGACGCGATGGCGCCCGAGAGGCCCAGCCTGGCCGCATGACTGTGGGCGAAGCCGACCTGCGGGAACTTGACGAAGCTGACCGAGATCGAGACGACGCGCCCGAACCTTCGCTCGCACATGCCGGGCGTGACGCGGCGGATCAGGTCCATCGCGGAAAAGAAATGGTCATCCCACCAGCGCAGCCATTCATCGCGCTCCCAGCCACGAAAGTCGCCGGGCACCTGCCGCACGCCGGGATTGCAAACGAGGATGTCGGCCTCGGGGCAGCCGGCAAGGATCGCGTTCCGCCCCTCCCCCGTGTTCACATCGGCCGCCACCGTCGTGACCTTCACGCCTGTCGCAGCGCGGATCTCGGCGGCGGTAGCCTCCAGCGCCTCGCGATGGCGCGCCACGATGGTGACGTCGACCCCCTCGCTGGCCAGCGAAAACGCGCATGCCCGGCCAAGGCCCCGGCTGGCCGCGCTGACGATGGCTTTGCGTCCCCTCAATCCGATGTCCATGTCAACCCGCCATCACGCCAAGCTCGACCATGCCACGCTTCAGGCCCTTGAGCGGCTCGCCTGCCAGCGGCTGCAACGGCGCACGCGGCATGCCGCCGCCGGGAAAGCCCTGCATGTCCATCGCGGCCTTCGTGGCCGGATAGAGCGTGCGGCCGCCGCTGATGAACAGGTCTGTCATCCGACGCCCGGTTTCCTGCAGGTTTTCTGCCTTGCGCGCATCGCCGTCACGCGCGGCGTAGTAGATGTCGAGACAACCCGCCCAGACATTGGGGAAGCAATCCACCGTGCCGTTCGCTCCGAGCCCGACGGCCGGCGCGCCGAACACCGAGGATGGGCCGCAGAACACCCGCAGCCGGTCCTTCACGGTGATCATCGTGGCGTAGAAATTGTTCCAGTCGCCCGAACTCTCCTTGATCGCCACAACCTTGTCGAGGTCGGCGAGCCTATCGGCCAGGGCAGGCGTTACGGCATTCACGGCATTGCCGGGGATGTTGTAGACCATGATCGGCAGATCGACGGCCGCGTTCACGGTCTCGTAGTGGGCGAAAATCTCGTCATCGGACAGCTTGACGAAATAGGGCGGCAAAACGAGCACGCCGTCGGCACCGGCCGCCTTCGCCTCGCGCCCCAGCGCGATGGTCTCGGCTGGCCCGACGCATCCGACGCCGACAATGACGGTCCCGCGCCCGGCCACGGCCGCCACTGCATCGGCATAGACGGCCTTGCGCTCCTCAAGCGACAGGCTCCAGAACTCTCCAGTGCAGCCACTGGCCACGACACCGGTCGCGCCCAGTTTCATCAGGCGGTCTACATTGGCGCGGAAACTGGCCCGGTCGAGAGCTCCGTTGCGGTCGAAGGGCGTGGTGACGGCTGGCATCGGGCCGGCCCAGTTGACGCTGTTCTTATCCATGGCTGTTCCTTAACCGCGGTGTTGTCGTATTCAAGTCAATCATGTTCAGCTTGCAGGCAGCGCAAAGGCAAGGTCCAGCCGTGCGCCCGATACGCTGTCGAACGCATGCAAACGGCTGGTCCTGACGGCGAAGGGGATCTCCGATCCAACGACGTGCGCCGCGTCCGGCTGGACGCGGACAATCGCCGACTGCCCGCCGATATCGGCCATCACGATGGTCTCGTGGCCCGTGGGCTCAACGATGCGCACCGTTGCCACGAACGGGCCGGAGCCGAGCGCAATATCCTCGGGCCTGACGCCGAGCGTCACCTTCTGCCCTGCCTGCCCCCCGGCGCCAACAGGCAACCAGAGGCCCTGCCGCACAAAGGCCAGGCCCGAGCCCGAGGACTCAAGCGCCCCTGGCAGCAGGTTCATCGCAGGCGATCCGATGAAGCCGGCGACAAACAGATTTGCCGGCTTCTCATAAACCTGCATGGGTGCCCCGAACTGCTGAAGGTCACCTTCGTGCATGACCGCAATGCGGTCGGACATGGTCATCGCCTCGAGCTGGTCATGCGTGACATAGATGAAGGTCTTGCCGAGCTTGCGATGCAGCTCGATCAGTTCGGCGCGCATATGCGCACGCAGCTTGGCGTCGAGGTTGGACAAGGGTTCGTCGAGCAGAAACACTTTCGGATCACGCACCAGTGCCCGGCCGAGCGCGACACGCTGCTGCTGGCCGCCCGACAACTGGCGCGGCTTGCGATCCAGCAGGGCGCCGAGCTGGAGGGTCGCTGCGACGGAGGCTACCTTGGCGTCACGCTCGGCGCGACCAACGCCGCGCTTCTTCAGCGGGTAAGCGATGTTCTCGGCCACGCTCATGTGCGGGTAGGGCGCATAGCTCTGGAAGACCATCGCGATGTCACGCTGGCCCGGCGGCACGGCGTTGACAACGCGGTCGCCGATCCTGATCTCGCCCTCGGTCGGGAATTCGAGGCCGGCGAGCATGCGCAGCGTTGTGGTCTTGCCGCATCCGGATGGGCCCAGCAGGCTAACGAACTCGCCGCTGCCGATCGCAAGATCAAGCGACTTGACCGCCACGGCGGAGCCGAAAGCCTTGCGCACTTTCTGAAACGAGACGTCCGCCATGACTAGCCTTTGACCCCACCGGCGCCGAAGCCACGCGTCAGGTATTTCTGCAGGAATGCAAAGATGATGATGAGCGGCAGCGACATCATCACCGAGGCCGCCATCAGCAGCGACCATTCGATGTTGAAGGCCGAGACGAGCATGCTCATCACGCCCGTGGTCAGGGGCCGGGCCTCGTCGGTGTTCACCAGCACCAGCGCATAGAGGTACTCGTTCCAGGCGAGGATGAAAGTGAACAGCGAGGTTGAGATGATGCCAGGCAAGGCCTGCGGGAGAATCACGTCGACAAAGGCCTCCATCCGGGTTGCGCCATCGACCAGGGCTGCGGCTTCGAGGTCATCGGGGATGCCCTGCATGAAGGAGCGCAGCAGCCAGAGCGCATAGGGCAGGGCGAAGGTCGTATAGGCGATCACCAGGCTGAAAATGGTGTTGGCGATGCCGAGCCAGACCATCATCAGATAAAGTGGCAGGATCAGCACGACAGACGGCAGGAGATAGGTGAACAGCACCATCTGCGCCAGCCGCTCGCGGCCCGGATAGCGGAACCGCACCAATGAATGCGCGCCCAGCGTCGCGACCACGACGACCACGATCGTGGTGGTAAAGCCGAGGATCAGGGAATTGCGCATGTATTTGAGGAAAGGCGTCTCGTAGATCAGCCGGGTATAGTGCTCGAAGGTGATCTGCTCGGGCCAGAAGGTCGGCGGAATCCGGAACAGCTCAAACTGCGGCTTGACCGAGGTCAGGATCATCCAGATGAGCGGAAAGGCCGTGACCAGCACGACTGTCCAGGCAAACAGGTTGAAGGCGATGCGGCCGGCAAGCGTCTTCATCGCTGGCTCTCGCGCTCGCCGCGGCCCGCCAGCTTCAGATAGAGCACCATGAAACTCAGCATCACCAGCATCATGCTGACCGCTACTGCGGAGGCCCGCCCCATGTCGTTGAGGCCAAAGGCGTCCTTGTAGACCATCAGCGGCAAGGTCTGCGTGGCGATGATCGGCCCGCCGCCGGTGAGCAGATAGATCAGATCGAACTCCTTGAAGTCCCAGATGGCGCGCAGGAGCACGACCACGACCAGCACGTCGCGCAGCTGTGGCAAGGTGATGTCGACAAAGCGCGACCAGGCTCCGGCGCCGTCGATCTTGGCGGCTTCATAGAGCGCATCGGGGATGGTCTGCAGCCGGGCCAGAACCGCGATCACGACGAAGGGGAAATACTTCCATGCCCCGACGAGGATGATGCTGATCATGGCGTTGGGCATCGAACCCAGCCAGTCGAGCGGCATCTTGATCAGCCCGGCCATCAGCATGAGATGGTTCATCACCCCGTACAGGTCATTGAACAGCCAGCGCCAGACCAGCACTGCTACCACGGTCGAGACGAAATACGGGAACAGGATCAGGCTGCGGGCGAGCGAGCGGAAGACGATGTTCTGGTGCAGCATCAAGGCCGCCGCAACCCCGAACACGATCTGCAGCGTCAGCGTGCAGACAGTCCAGAGCAACGTGTTCCAGAGCGAGCGCCAGAACTCGGGAGAGTTGGCGAGATAGGCATAGTTGCCAAGACCGATAAAATTGCCGCGCAGGGTTGGGGTGAAGATCGTGAACAGGCTGAGATAGAGCGCCGACACCAGCGGATAGATGATGACGGCGCAGAAGATCAGCACCGTCGGCGCGATCAGCATGGCGCCCAGCACAGCATAGCGCTTGTCGAGTGGATTGCCGCTCATCTGCCTGACGATATGCCGCTTTTGGAAACAAACGGGTCGCGGCAGAGCTGCCACGACTCGCAGGAGGTGCGCGCGGAAATCAGGCGCGCATCAACTCTTCGAGACGGCGCGCGACGCCCGACACGACCTGGGCCATCGGCTCATTGGCGCCGACATAGCGCTGCACAGCCTCGGCAAAGACATGGCTGGCGATGATCTGGCCCGCCTTGGTGTTCGGCTTGTGGCGCACCGTCTCCCAGCCGAGGTTGTGCCCGGCGGAGGCCTGCTGCGACATGATCTGCACATCCGCCGCGTACTTCTTGATCAGCGCGTTCTCCTGGTAGGCGGCGCTCTCATAGACTGTCTTCAGCACCGGCAGCACGTGGCCGGGCGCGGCGTGAAGCTGACGGATGTAGCCGTCGGCGCGGAACAGGTGCGCGGCGAAACGCTTGGTGATGTCGAGGTTCGGCGCGCCCTTCGGGATCATCACCGACGGGAAGTCGTTGAAGGTCCAGTGCGGGACGCTGGTGCTGATGGTGGGATAGGGCTGGCAGGTGACGAAGTCCGCGATGCGGGGGTTCTGCTGCGCCACATTCGCCAGCACGCGGCCGGTGTAGATGCCGGTTGCGGTGGCACCCGAAACGAAGGCTGTCAGACTGTCGCCCCATGAATAGTTGGTCGCGCCGGGCGGGCAGAATTCGCGCATCGACTTGTAGAACTCGAGCGCGTTGCGGAAGGCGTCGTTGTCGACATTGACCTGCAGGTCCGGGGTAAAGATCGAGCCGCCGGCGCCATGGACGAAGCTGATGAAGATCAGCGAGGTCATCGAGTTGCGGGCATAGGGCAGCGGCGCGCCGAACACCGGGGCGCGCTGGAGGCGCTGGCAGGCCGCGCGCAGCTGATCCCATGTCCGCGGCGTCGTCAGGCCGGCCTCGCGCATCAGATCGGTGCGCAGCCACATCATGTTGGCGGCCGATCCCCCGATGCCGGTTCCGGCGTACTGACCGGGTGCGACCTCGTAGATGCGGTTGGCGCCCTCGAAGAAATTCTGCGGGCCGATCATGTTGATGACGTCGTTGAACGGCTCCAGCAAGCCATTCTGCCAATAGCTCGAGACAGCGAAGGACGGCAGATGGGTGACCACGTTCGGCACCTGTCCAGAGGCGAAGGCCGCCGCCATCTGTGCAGGATAACCTTCATCCGAGGTCGCTTCGAAGTTGACCTTCACGCCGGGGTTGGCCGCCTCGAAGGTCTGGATCTGGAAATTGTAGGCCTCGCGCTGCGCAGGAGCCGTCTGCGGCGACCACCACCGCAAGGTCACCGTCTGTGCCGTGGCCGGCGTCGGCATCGTGCCTGCGGCCGCCATGCCTCCGGCTGCCCCCAGGCCGGCGAGAACCGCGCGGCGCGATACACGATGCCCGGGCTGAGAAATCGTCTTGCTCATCTGGCTCTCCCTTTAGCGCTCTGTTCCCTTTAGCGCCTTGTTCTTGTGCAAACCTGCGGCCCGAAAGCACGCTCCCGAAGCCGCCCCGACCCAGCCTGTGCGAGGATGGCCGGCGGCCCTGTTTCCGCAATTGAACAGGTCGCAGGTCACACTTCAAGCACAATTTGCGGAATGTTGTACGCATTGCGAACACCAATGATGCCGTGGCATAGTCCCGCCGCGCGCTCTGACGGATGCCGCGTCATGCGACCGATGGCGGGAACACGCGCTTGACTGAAAGGGCCTGCGGGGCGCCCAAAGACGACCAAAGCCGCTATCGACGCCATCAGGCATCCGGGTTACATCAGGTGATAGTCACGCGAGGACATCATGCTGCAATCCCATCAGTCTTCCCGCCTCAAGGACCTGCGCCCGGCGGATCTCGATGAGGCCGTGGTCGAGGGGAGCGCCGATGCCTTGCAGGACCGGGGCAATCCCGACCGCGAAATCGTGGGGTCGGTGCTGAAAGCTTTCGATGTCCTGCGGGTTTTCAGCCGCCACAAGCCGAGGATGACGCTGTCCGAGGTTGCCGCGTATGCCGGGATGAGTCGCGCCAGCGCGCGACGCTTCCTGCTGACCTTCGCCCATGCCGGCTACATGGCCACGGACGGCAAGCGCTTTCAGCTGACGCCGAAGCTGCTGGAGCTCAGCCACTCCGTGATCTCATCAGCAAGCCTGTGGGACAGCGCGCGGCCGATCGTGGCGGAGCTGTCCGAGAAGCTCGGCGAGTCCTGCTATGGTGCGGTCCTTGACGGAACCGATGTGCTCTACGTGGTTCACATCGCGCACTCCGCCCGCCTCGTGAACGTGGGCATCAGGGTCGGCACGCGGCTTCCCGCCTATTGCACCTCGATCGGGCGCGTCCTCTTGTCGGGCCTTGTGGACGAAGCGCTCGAGCAGGCCCTGAGTTCGATCAAGCCCACGGCCCACACGGTCAAGACGGTGACGGCAAAGGCGAAGCTGCGGGACATCATCCACGAAACACGCCGCGTTGGCTGGTCGGTTGTCGATGAGGAGCTTGAAGTCGGCCTGCGCTCGGTGTCGGCGCCCATCCGCTCGCGCTCCGGCGAGATCATCGCCGCGCTGAACGTCTGCGGCCCGAGCGCGCGGGTGACGCCCGAGGAGATGCGCAGCCGCTTCCTGCCGGAACTGCTGGAAGCGACCGACCGGATCAATGCGCTGGTCAGGGACTAGAGCCTTGCCATGACCGTGGGTGCCGGTCTCGTGCACACGCGATGCTCCAAGCGATGATGATCTACGCCGGTGCTGCAAAGCGTGACGGCGTGAAGCGGGCGATGTCGTGGCCCGGATCCCTGCCCATGGCCAAGGCGGCGGCTACGCGTCCGACCAGAGGCCCAAGCGTATAGCCGGCATCTCCCGGAACGGCGGCAAAGACGTTGTCGTGTCCCGGCAGGTTTCCCAGAACGCACTGCCCGTCGGTCGTGGTGTTGACGCCGGCCCATGTGCGGATCACCCGCAGCGCGCCGAGCCGAGGCACGATGTGCTGGGCAAGACTGAGATTGCCGATCATGCTGGCGGGATCGACGGCGGGAAACTCTTCCGGGCCGGTGAAGCGCGCCGGCCAGCCACCCCCGATCACGACCTGCCCAGCGCCGAGCTGCTTCATCGTGATCATCCGCTCGGCATGCTGCACCAGATGGCCGATCAGCGGCGCCGTCGCTTCCGTGACGTTGACGTGCAGCGGCTCGGCCCCGGTGGGAATGGCCACGCCGAGCATGGCCGCAAGCTGGCCGGTGCCTGATCCTGCGGCGAGGATGAGCTGCCCGGCGGTCAGGCTGCGATGACCGCTGCGGTGGCTCAGCCTCGCCTCGATGCCATGCCCAGCCGGTGAGAGAGCGGTGATCACGGTCTCGTCCAGGCGCTGGACGCCAAGCGCCTGAAGCGTCGTGCGGATGGCTTCGTTCGCCTTGAGCGGGTTGAGCTTGCCCTCCTCGACGCACAGTTCGGCGCCATGGACGGCGTCGCCAAGATAGGGCGCTGTGCGGGCCAACTCGGCCCGCTCCAGCATGTGCACATCAAGCCCGAGCCGGCGCTCGCGGGCGCATTTGTCTGCGAGGAAGGCGAACTGCTCGGCATCCTCGGCGACCATCAGCCCGCCACAGGATCTGATCTCCATGTCCGCGCCCAGTTCCGCTTCCAGCTCCCGCCAGCGCGCCGCCCCCGCCGGATACAGCGGCAAGGAACGTTCGAGATCAGCAACCTGTTCAGGATACATCCGGATGAAACGGCTCTGCATCTGGATGTGCAGGCTGCCCGCATTCGCGGTCGTGCCCGAATGCCGGCCCTCATCGACAATGACCACCGACCGGCCCTCGCGCGCGAGGTCGAGCGCGGCAGCCATGCCGACGATACCGCCACCGGCCACCAGCACATCAAAGCTGCTCATGACGAGGACCCGCCGACCAGGTCGGAAATCGTCACAGGCTTGACGGGCGCACGCGGCGCGAACAGGGCGTGTTCGTGCAGCGGCCGGCCGGTCGCATCCGCCAGATGCGCCGCGATCAACGGTCCGCAATAGCGCCCCTGGCAACGGCCCATTCCCGCACGGGTCCGTCGCTTCACGGCGCCGATCGACGGCTCACCATCGGCCATCGCTGCTATCAGGGTGCCTTTGCTGATCTGTTCGCAGCGGCAGATCAGCGTTGCGTCGTCCGCCAGCGACAGACCCGGCGACGGGGCGTCATAGAGGTGCCAAAGCGCCGTCTGGAACCGCCGGTGGCGTTGCAGCCGGCGATGCGCTGCATCCGCGGACACGCCGGCTGGCGGGCTGGCGCCTAGCCTTTCGGCAATGGCCAAACCGGCAATCTGTCCTTCCTCGAGAGCAGCCGGAGCCCCGCCGAGGCCACACGCGTCGCCGACAGCGAACAGGTTCGGCACCGTTGTTTCGCACTCCCGCGTGCGAACCGTGCGCAGGGCGCGGATGCCCGGGTCGAAATCGTGACGAGCGCCGAGCGCGCGCAGCAGTTCGTTCGAGGGCTGGAAACCATAGCCCAGCGCGACCGCGTCGACGACAAAGCGTTCGCCGTGACCACCCTTCGCGTTGCCAAGCTCGACCTGCAGCCCGCCTTCGACGGCCGAGATGGCGCGCGCTACCTGGCCAAACAGCAGCTTTGCGCCGCCGCGCCACGCGCGCGCCATCAGCGCGATCCCGGTCGTGGTCAGCGCCGGATCCTGCATGGCCATGCGCAGCGCGGCTCCGAGACGGGCAGGCCCAAGCATGTCCGCCGCTTCAGCCACCGCCACCACGTCGGTACCCGCAGCCATGACCTCGCAGGCCACCTGAAGGTTCAGCGGCCCGTTGCCGGCGATCAGGATACGGCGTCCGGGCAAGGCGCGATGGCTGCGCCACAGGGTCTGGAGGGCCCCGGTCGTCATCACGCCCGGGAGCGTCCAGCCCGGGATCGGCACGGCACGCTCATAGGCGCCAGTGGCGATTACCATCGCCCGGGCACGGTAGACCGCCGTGCGGCCGGCATGGGTGGCCATCACGGAGCTGGCATCCAGCGCGGCAAAGGTCTCGGCACCATCGATGATCCGCACGCCGGCGGCCTCGCAGCGCTGGCGCAAGACCGACCCGTCGCGCTGCTGGCGGTCAAGCGGTCCAACCTTCAGGGCCTCAGAGGGCTGCTTGTAGTATTGCCCGCCTGCCGTCTGCCGCTCATCGAGCAGCAGCACGTCAAGGCCACAGGAGCGCGCGGCCAGGGCGGCGCTCAGCCCCCCTGCCCCGCCGCCGATCACCAGCACATCGGCGGACCTTGTCGCGAGATCCGCAAACAGGATCGGCGCGGCGCCCACCCGCGCAGTAGGCGTCTCCCCCGGCGCCGCCTGCCGGTGCACCACCATGCCATCGGCAACCTTGACCATGCAGGCTCGCTGATTGGGGGCGCCGTCGACCGTCACAAGACATTCCTGACAGACACCCATGCCGCAGAACATCCCCCGGCAATCGCCCCCTGACGTGTGGCGCAGGGCGTGTTCGCCGGCGGCCGCGAGCGCCGCGCCGAGGCTCTGGCCGGGACGGGCGCCGAGCATGCGGCCCTCGAAGGTGATGGTCAGTCGATCGCTCACGTCCCCTCCTCCGGCTCGACGGGCGCAAAGCTCTGCTTTGCGGCGACCAGCGCCATCAGGGCACGGTCGCGCCACTCCACGCGCGCCTGCCATCGCTCCAGGGGCAGACGCGCACGGCGTTCCGCAGCGACACGCGCCACCAGCGATTCCGTCCACGGATCGTGCTGCCCCCGTTCAGCACCCATACGGGCATAGGCCGGACCCATTTTCAGGGCATGCGAGGCCACGCCGCCGCGGGTGTTGAGATCGGCTGTCTCGAACGGGCCAATCACGGCCCACCGCAGGCCGAGGCCGTCGCGCACCACGGTGTCAAGGTCTTCCACGCCGATCACCCCATCCCGAACGAGGCAATAGGCCTCGCGCAGCATCGCTCCTTGCAGTCGGTTGAAGACGAAGCCCTCCACCTCGCGGGCGACCAGCACGGGTCGCATGCCGCAACGGCGGAGCCGCTCGCGGCATTGCGCGACCACTGGATCCGCCGTGAACGGCGCCGGAACCAGTTCGACCACCGGGATCAGGAAGGGCGGATTTCCCGGATGCACCACCAGGCAGCGCGATCGCGCACTGTCCGCCGGCGCGAAGCTGGAGGCCGTGATCGCCGACGATGACGAGGCCAGGACCGCATCGGGCGGTGCAAGACGCGCAAACCTCTCGAAGAGTTCCTGCTTGATCTCAAGCCTCTCGGGCGCGTTTTCCTGGACGTGCGCCACGCCAGCGAGGGCCTCGCCAAGATCCGCATGCAGCGTGATCCGCTTCGCCAGCGCGCCGGGCGCCTCACCAAGGAGGCCTGCGGCCGCAAGGGCATCGAGCCGCTGGGCAATCTCGGCCGGGGCTTGCTCGCGGCGCCCTGCGTCCGGATCCTGCAAGCGAACGTCATGGCCACCGCGCGCAAAGACAATGGCCCAGGCTACCCCGATCGACCCAGCACCGACCACGGCGACGGCGGCCTGGCTCTCCCCGTTCACGATGCAGCCCCTGCGACAGCATGGTCGCGCGCATAGGCGGCGACCTCGGCATGGCTGGCGAACCAGACGCCGGGCCGGGTCCTGGCGTGGCGGATCAGTTCATCAAGGATCCAGATCCGCGAACGGTAGCCGATCACGAAAGGATGCATCACCAGCTGGAACACCGTTCCCTCCTCATAGGCGGCATCGAACTCGCGCCGGAAGATCTCCAGCACATCGGCAGGGGGGGTGTAAGGGCGGGTGGCCGGGTTGCGGTTGAAGAGAAAATAGACGGCGTCGTCGCGCAACCATTCGACCGGAACCTCGACGAGACCGGTTGGAATGCCATCAAGCAGCAATTCATAGGGCTCCTCGTCCGCCATCAGGGACGAATCGTAGACCAGCCCCATCTCCTTCACGATGCGCACCGTGTTGGGCGAGGTGTCCCAGTTGGCCGAGCGAAGGCCGACCGGCTCCTGACCCGACAGCCGGGCCAGCGTCTCGCGGGCGCGCAGCATCAGATCGCGCTCGACCTCGTAGGGCAGCAGCGAATTGTTCTCATGAATCCAGCCGTGAACGCCGATCTCATGGCCGTCCGCGGCGATCCGGCGCGGCTCGTCCGGGTCGATCAGGGCCGATACCGCCGGGATAAAGAAGGTGGCGGGCACATCGTGCCGCTTCAGGAGCGCCAGGATGCGGGGCACACCGACCCTGCGACCGAACTCACCCCAGGCCAGCCGCCCCATGGCCTGGCCGCCGAGGCCCATCTCGAATGTTTCGTGATCCGCGTCGAAGGACAGCGCCACGGCGCAGCGCGCCCCATTCTTCCACGCCGCAGGTCGCAGCCGGCGACCGGCGCGAATGCGCCCCACCAGCGAACGCCAGCGTTCCTCGGGCCACAGATGCGGCGGATCGGCCGGGAGGATCACCCCGCTTGCCTCAAGGCCAGCATGCGCTGAAAGGCCGGACGGGCGGTGGTCGCCGCGTACCAGCCGGCAACCTCCGGATAGGCTGCGAGCGCCTCCGGCACAGCCCGCAGATAGAAGGCCGCACAGGCGGCGTTGAGATCGGCCACGGTGAACCGGCCGCCGACCAGATGGCCGCCGCCAAGCCCGAGAGCCACGTTCAACGCTCCGAGCGGCCGCGCCAGCGCGGCGAGCGCCAGATCGCGCTTGGCCGCGTCGCGCTGGTCTTCGGGCAGGTTGATGGTCTGGACGACCACATCATGGGTGCCCGGCTCGAACTCCGTTGCCGTCCAGAGGGTCCACTGCGTCATCAGCGCCTCTTCACCAAGATCGCGCGGCCCCAGCGCGGGTCGGCCAGCGGAGCCTGCCGCACCGTACTTCCGCGCCAGATAAAGGTTGATCGCCAGGGACTCCCAGACGATCAGGCCGTCATCATCGATCGCCGGCACGCGTCCCATCGGGTTCAACGCCAGAAACGCCGGGGTCCGGGTCTCGCCCTTCTGCGGCACGAGCTTCTCGTGCCGGTAGCCGAGGCCAAGTTCCTCCGCCATCCAGAGCACGCGCGATGTCCGGGTCCGGGCCGCGCCGTAGATCGTCAGGGCCATGGCCGTCGTCCCGCCACCTCGATCATCGCGCCCTGTCTCATCGGCTGGCCGCAGCCTTCCCACTCGCCCTGGGGGCGGGCGCCTGCTTGCGCTTGTGGGCCCGCCAGGTCGTGGCCCACCAGGCCGGATCATCAAGCCGCGCGCCGTTGATCGCGTGAATCGCGGCGTTGTGCGGGGCCGTGCGGACCAGATCGGGGTTCGTGCGGGCCTCCTCGCAGACCTTGGCCAGCGCCGCGATCCAGTAGTCGATGTCCTCCTTGGACCACAATTCCCCCGGCTCGGGCGTGAAAGGCTCCGGCACGACCCAGGGCTCGTGGCTCAGCCACGGGCTGTCGACGCCATAATCGGTCATGCGGGCCCCGACCTCGACGATGCCGATGCCGGTGTCCTCCTTGAGAGGTCCAAGCCCGTAGCGCGTCATCTCCATGCGATGCATGGTCATCTTGGGCTGCGACTTGACCACGCCCGGGATCGCGAGGAGCTTCTTCTCCATGTAATTGTTGGCGAGCACCGCTAGATCGGACGCCTCCGTGATGCCGTCGCCGCCCATCGCCCGCGCCCAGGCATAGGCGTAGAACACCACCTGCAGATTGCCGAAGTATTCGCGCACCTTGCCGACGCTGAGCTTGCGGTCGGCATCAAGACGATAACGGCCCGTCTTTGCGTCGTGCTGCACGATGGGCTTTGGCAGGAAGGGCGCCAGCTCGGCGCTGCAGCCATAGGCCCCAACGGCCGGACCGCCGCCGCCCTTGGGGCCGCCGAAGGTCTTGTGCAGCATGAACATGCAGGCGTCGAAGCCCAGCTCGCGCGCCCTGATCTTGCTCATCACGCCGTTGAAGTTGGCATGGTCGTAGAAGGCCAGCGCGCCCGCCTTCTTGACCAGCTTCACCCAGTCCTTGATCTGCGGATTGTAGACGCCCATGTCGTCCGGATTGTTGACCATGAGCGCGGCGGTACGGTTCGACAGGGCGCCTTTCAAGGCCTCGATCGAGGGATAGCCGTTCTCCTCGAGCGGCAGCGTGATGACGTTGAAGCCGGCGGTCGCCGCCGTGGCCTGATTGCATGGATGGGTCTGGATCGTCGAGATGATCTCGTTGCGCTGCGCCAGTTCGCCCCTGGCCTGGAAGTAGCCGCGCGTGATGCAGGCATGGGTATAGGCCGCGCCAGCGCCGCCAGCCGCCTGGAACACGAACTGGTCCATGCCCGACAGGTCACGCAGGATCACATCGAAGCGGTGCACGATCTCCAGCAGGCCCTGAAGCGTTTCCTCGGGCTGGTAGGGATGGACCGTCGCCAGTTCGGGGCGCAGCGTCAGATGGGTCGAGATGCGCGGGTTGTACTTCATGGTGCAAGTGCCGAACAGGTTCACGCCCATCATGCCGTGAACCATCTGCGACAGATGCAGATAATGCCGGAGCACATCGGGCTCGGTCATTTCGGGCAAGGCGGGGCGGTTCTTGCGGCGCATGGCCGCCGGAACAAGATCAGCGGCCTTGCCGACGGCCTTCTCGACGACCGCCTCCGGCGCGGAATAGACCGCGCCGCGCCGGCCGGGCACGCCCATCTCCATCACCACAGGCTCATTCCAGCGCGCCTGATGCACTTCACGCACAATCGGCATGGCTTTTGATGAAGTCCTCATCACACGATCTCCTTGAGGGCTGCGACCAGACGATCGATATCGTCGGCGCCATGGCATTCGGTGACGGCATACAGCGCGCTCTGGCCCAATTTGGGGAAGTCCTTCGACAGGTCCTTGCCTCCGAAGATTCCACGCTTAAGCAGCGCCTTGTTGATCTTCGCCACGGTCTTGCCGGTGCGGGAGAAGTCGACGACGAACTCCTTGAAGAAACCGGCTGGCCAGTTGACCGAGACGCCCTTGATCGCATCAATCCGCCTGGCGGCATAGTGGGCGCGCGCGATGATCAGCTCACCGATTTCGCGGAAGCCTTCGGGACCCAGCAGCGCCATGTAGACCGCGTTCTGGATGGCGGTGAGGTAGACCGAGTTTCCGGTCCAGTCCTTGCCCTCCTCACGCAGCCCGTAGGACGACTGGTGAAACAGTGTCAGGCCGAATCCGACCTCGCCGGGACGCGTCGTATCGGTGATCGAGATGTTCAGCGTCGGATACTCGCGGGCGTAGACCTCTTCGTCCCGCGAGGCGATGAAGCCCCCCGCGCCGCCTCCGGCACTCATGTGCACACCGAGCGTTTGGATCGTGCCGACGACGATGTCCGCGCCATAGTCCGATGGTGGGGCCAGTACACCGAGCGAGATCGGGTCGACGCCGACAATGGTCTCGGCGCCCGCCGCACGCGCCATCCGTGCGATGTCGGTTCCCTGCGTCTCGATCATGCCGAGATAGCCTGGGTTCTCGAAATAGACGGCGGCAGTCCTGTCCGAGAGCAGCGCCTTGAGATCCTTGAGGTCGATCAGGCCGGTCTTCGCGTCATGCCGGATCGGCACGACCTTGATGTGCCGCGCCATCTCAGCCGGCTCGCAGTATTGCCGGATCACCGCGAGCCGCTCAGGGCAGAGCGTCTCCGGAACCAGCACTTCCGAGCGCCCGGTGATGCGGGCCGCCATCCGGATGGCGTTGCCCGCGGCGCAGCCCCAGGAGTACACAGGCAGGCCGACGAACTCCATGCCGACCAATTCGCCAAGCTGGGCGCAGAACTCGAACCAGGCCTGATTGCGGCCATGATCCGACATCGCCGTGCCCCAGACCGAGGTCAGGAACTCCGATCTTGTGCCGATCTCGTCGCAGATGGCCGGGACGTGATGCTGCCAGATACCCGCCCCGAGAAAGCTCAGATGCGACTCGCATGTGCTGTTCTTGCGCAGCAGGCCAACCAGATGCTTCTTGAGGTCCGCCTCGGAGCGCATACCCGGAGCCAGCTTCAGCGGCTTCTTCATACGGTGATCGGCCGGAATCTGCTCGAACAGTTCGGCGATGGACTTGGCGCCGATGTCCTTCAGCATCGCCGCTTTGATCTCGGGCACCG
>JAPLOW010000133.1:24242-27925 GCA_026400555.1 Hyphomicrobiales bacterium | reverse complement strand
TCTTGCCCTTGCGGCGCTGGCCGTGCTGGCCCGGACCATATTCACGACGGTTGACTGGCGACTTCGGACGTCCCCAGATGTTCTGACCCATACGGCGGTCAATCTTGTATTTCGCGGCGTGGCGCTTCGACATGTTTCGCGTGTCCTCTTGGATGCGAGAGTGAGGACCGCCCCTCCTATTCCATGTCCCAGGCCGAAACCTGCGACAGGCGACAGAACCGCGCTGATGTGCAGCGGGTTCACGGGTGCGGAAATAGTCACGCGGGCCATTTCTGACCCGCGCGACGGGCTGCTTAAAGCCACGAACGCCCGGCAATGTCAACGCGAAATGGTGAAGCCGGCTCTATTTTGCCGCTTCAAGCGGATCGGCCAACAGACGCTCAAAGCCGAACGCCCCCAGCATCGGCATAAGGGCCTTGTTCGGCGCGCCGGCCGTGAATCCGATCATTGCCTCACCATCCGGCCGACCGGACGGCGCCTTCCCGAGGAGATGGCCGACGCGCCGCGCGATCGCGGTGGCAGGGTCGATCCATGTCACCGGCCAGGGCGCCAGGGCCTGAAGACGCGGCAGAAGCAGCGGATAATGCGTGCATGAGAGGGTGACAACATCCGTGTGCCGGGCCTCGCGCGTCACGAAACAGGGTGCAATTTCGGCGAGAATGGCATCGTCAGCGACGGATTCGCCGCGCATTTGGCTTTCCGCCAGCGCGGCGAGCCGGGTGGAGCCAACCAGCGTCACATCGCAATCGGCGGCGAAACTGCCGATCAGGCTGCGGGTGTAGTCGCGCGCCACCGTGCCCGGCGTCGCCAGTACGCTGAAGACGCGGCTCGCCGATCGTTCGGCGGCTGTCTTGACCGCAGGAACCGTGCCAACGAAGGGCAGGGCATGGCGCGCGCGCAAGGCGGGCAAGGCCAGCGTCGAGGCTGTGTTGCAGGCGATCACGACGCAATCCGGCGCGTGGGCCGCGATCAGGCGGCCGATCAGAGCTGTCATGCGTTCGACCAGTTCGGCCTCGGGCCATGCGCCATAGGGGAAGGCCGCATCATCGGCGATATAGACGAAGCGGGCATCGGGGCGGGCCTTGGCGATCTCCGTGAATACGGTGAGGCCGCCAAGCCCGGAATCGAACACGAGAATGACGGGGGAGCGCGCAATCATGGGGGTGGCCTGATGCACCCGTCCGGCCAGAAGATCAACGCCTTGCAACACGCATGCACCCGATATTCACTCCGCAAGACTCTATCGGCCCATGGTTTCGGAAACCTGAATCTCAGGTCTTGAGCCGCGCGGCGCAGTCGCGCGCTGCCTTGCGGGCTGACAGCGTCGCGCCGCCGACGGTCATCGCGCCGCCGCCGGCCGTTGCCTCGCCTGCGAACCACAGGCGAAGCGCAACCGGCTCGGCCAGCGCCGCGCGGGCGCCGCTCTGGCCGGGCTGGCACACCGAATAGGCGCCGTGTGACAACGGGTCCGCCCACCATGAAGCGAGACGGCCACCGGTCACGGCACGGCGCACGGCGCCGCCGAGCATCCCGGCCAGTACATCCGTGACATGGGCGACGGCCGCAGCTTCCCCGGCTCTGCCAAGGCCGCGGGCGAAATCGCCGCCGCAGATGGCGACCGCGAGTGGCTTTCCGCCGGGCAGGACCTCGATCATGGTCATCGCTTCGGAGCGCGTGCCGTCCATCAGCGTGGTCGAGTCGTTCAGATCAAGGCGCTCGCCGTTCAGGCGCAGCGCGATCTTGGTCAAGGCGCCCATGCCGATGCCCGCGAGCGCGCCCTGAGTTTCTGAAGGCAGGTCCGGCACGAAACGGATTGCCCCACTGTTCAGGACGCCGACGGAAACCGTTACGAGCGCGGCGCGCGCCCGGATGGTGCCGGCAGATGTCTCGGCCTCGACGCCACCATCGCCCCAGCGGATGGTGTCGGCGCGGACCGAGAGCGCGACCGGCAGGCCCCGGCCGTAGGCGATAACGAGCGTGCCATAGCCAGCGCGCGTGGTGTAGTCCGCGCCGTTCCAGAGTTGCTGGTTGTCGAGTACCGAGATGCGCTCGCCGTCCTCTCCCAGGACAAGCAGCAGGCCTGAGCGGGCAATGGCGCGATGCTCGGACTCGAGATCGGCAACCGCGTCCGCCAGCGACATGTCGATACCTGCGCGCTCGACTGCGGCCATGCGCGCCTCCATCTCACGGAAGGCCTGCCAGCGGCGGCCGCGCTCAAGCATGCCCAGCCGCTTGCCGCCGCTGAACACCTGCCAGCCGCCCATGCGCCCTCCGGACAGGTCGAGTTCCTCCCCAAGCTCACGCGCGATCTCGACCCAGGGATTGGCCTCGGCGAAATGGATGATTTCCGCGCCGGCATCGAAGGCGGCGCCAAGCGACGCGTCGGTGAAGGCGCGGCCTCCGATGCGGTCGCGGGCCTCGATCAGGCGGAAGCTCAGGCCCAGCTTGCGCAGTTCATGCGCGGCGCTGATTCCGGCCGCGCCGGCGCCGATGATCAGCACGTCGACATCCGCAGCGAACAGCCGTGCGCGCATGCCGATCAGAGCAGCGCAGGCAAGGCCGCCGCGCAGGACGACGCGTCTCTGGAGCGAAGTGGTCATCGGGTAAAGATGCCGGTTCGGCCGCGCCGCGCCAAGGACAGGCGGAATCACAAGGCTGTCAGGACGTCCGCAAGCCAGCCAGCATGGCCTTCACCGCCGTCATAGCCGTTTCGAGCGCTTGCGGGTCGCGCGAGCGGACGATCAGGTTGGTGTTGGGTTGGCCTGCCTCGTCCCAGAACGGATAAGAGCCGATCATGGTGTCCGGGTGCGCCTTGGCGATCTCGCGCAGCGGCGTGCCGAGGTCGCCTTCCTTCATGTCGGCGCGCACGCTCCCGGACAGAAGCTTCACGCCGGTCTGCAGTGTCGGCGCAACGGCATCCAGCATCGCCTGCATGATCACCGGCACGCCCGCCATGACGATGACGTTGGCGATCCTGAAGCCGGGCACCTTGTTGTAGGAATTGTGGACGAGTTCGCCGCCCTGCGGGATGCGGGCCATGCGAAGGCGCGCCTCGTTCAGCTCCTCCGGCTTGAAGCGCTCCAGCATGATGGAGACGGCGCGCTGGTCCACGTCGATCGGCACCCCGAAGGCCTTGGCGACGCAATCGGCCGTGATGTCGTCATGGGTTGGCCCGATGCCGCCGGTGGTGAAGACATAGGTGTAGCGCACCCTCAGCGCATTCAGGGCCGCGATGATGTCGTCTTCCTCGTCGGGGACGACCCTCACCTCTTTGAGATCGATGCCGATGTTTGTCATGTATTCGGCGATGTAGCCGATGTTCTTGTCCTTGGTCCGGCCCGACAGGATCTCATCGCCGATGATCAGGAGGGCGGCGGTGATGATGGTGTCGGACATGGGGTATTCCTTTTGGGAGCAAGGCATTCCACCATCCTCAGTCTGAGCCTGTCGAAGGATGAGGATCGAGTGTTGTGGTGGTAGTCGTCTAGCCTGCGACTCACAAGTGGAACGATCGCGATGAATCTGCCACCCTTGGTCACCGGCCGCCTGATCCGGCGCTACAAGCGCTTCCTCGCCGACGTGCTGCTCGACAGCGGTGAGACCGTCACCGCGCATTGCGCCAATCCGGGCTCGATGCTGGGGCTCAGCGCGCCCGGCTCACGCGTGTGGCTCTCGGTTTCCGA
>JAPLOW010000133.1:0-24228 GCA_026400555.1 Hyphomicrobiales bacterium | reverse complement strand
ACTCAGGCATTCATGGAAGCTGATCGAAGCCGATTTCGGCTGGATCGGACCGCAGCTTGTCTCGATCGACACGACGCATCCCAACAGGCTGGCCGAAGAGGCGGTCGGGCAGGGCCTTATCCCTGAGCTTTCGGGATATGGGACGCTCCGGCGCGAGGTCGCCTATGGCAGGAACAGCCGGATCGACCTGCTTCTGACGGGGGAGGGCCGTCCGGTCGCCTATGTCGAGGTCAAGAATGTCCATCTGATGCGCCAGCCCGGGCTGGTCGAGTTCCCGGATTCGGTGACGAGCAGGGGCGCCAAGCATCTTGAGGAACTCGGCGACATGGTCGATGCCGGCCACCGCGCCGTCATGCTGTTCGTCGTGCAGATGCAGGGCGAGCGCTTCGCCATCGCCGGCGACATCGACCGCGCCTATCGGGCCGCGCTGAACCGGGCCGTGGCGCGCGGTGTCGAGGTGCTTGTCTATGTCTGCAACGTGGGCGTGGACCGGATAACGGTGCACGGCCGCATTCCCTTTGTCGCCTAGCGCCATAACCCTTAGGCAGTCTGCGTCAACCGGAACACGAGGTTCAGCCGGGTGCGCTTCTCGAGCCTGTAGCCGTTCTTCTCCAGCAGGGATTTGAGATCAACGCTCCATTTCGAGGTCGAGTCCTCGATCATCAGCAGCCTTGGCAGCAACTGCCTTTCGGCGCTGGCGAGGAAGGGCTCGAGGATCAGATCCTCCGCGCCCTCGACATCGATCTTCATGCCATCGACCGCCGTGAAGCCCTCGGACCGGAGCAGGTCCAGCAGCGGAACAGCAGGCGCCTTGACCGAACGGGTGCCCGACGAGGCCAGAACGCGGACGCTGGACTCGCCCTCATTGTAGGGATCGAGGAACAAGGTCAGTTCCCCCGCCTTGTCGGCGACCGCGCAAGCAACGGCCTTGATCGTGCCGAACGGGTTGAGGCCGATGTTGCAGGCGAGCTTGGCGAAGACCGACGGCTGTGGCTCGACGGCCAGAATACGGGCTTTCGCGCCGGCGCGGGCAGCCACGAACAGGGAATAGGCGCCGATGTTCGCTCCGATGTCGACGAAGCGATAGCCATCGCGCAAGTCGGCAGCCAGGATGGCCAGTTCCTCGGTGTCGAAGAATTGCGGCATGAACAGCACGCGCTTCTCGCAGACATTGCTCTGCGGGAAGATTCGCATGCGCGCGCCCAGCGCCTCGATGTCGACCGGCCTGCCTTTCAGCGACGAGATCGCCAGACGGCGCAGCAGGAAAGCCTTGCGGCGGCTGAACCAGTTGGACGAACTGGCGCACGTCTGCGCAATCGCCCAGTTCACAAAGCCCTTTGGGGCGAAGTCGCCGAAGGCTGGCTGGTCGGCGGGGGACGGGGTAGATGTCATGACCGGCGTCCTATCACCGCGCGGCGTGTTGATAAAGGGCATCCGCGCCGCGCGCCCTTTACGCGGCGGCGGACTTGCGCGATAGCCGGAACGGCCTACATCTCGAAGATCTGCACCAGCAAAGCGCGACCATGGCGACGACCGATCCTTCCCTGAGCGCCGGACGCCGGACCGCCGAAATCAAGCGGCACGGACAGGAGGCATTTGACGCGATGCGCAAGGCCGGGCGTCTGGTGGCCGAGGGGCTCGACATGATCCTGCCGCATGTGCGGCCGGGAGTGACCACGGCGCGGCTCGACCGGCTGATGTTCGACTTCGCGATGGATCACGGCGCTTTTCCTGCCACGCTGAACTATCGCGGCTACCGGCATTCGATCTGCGCCTCGATCAACCATGTCGTCTGCCACGGCCAGCCGGACGACAAGCCGATGCGCGAAGGCGACATCATCAACATCGACTACACCGTGATCGTTGATGGATGGCATGGTGATTCCAGCCGGATGTATGCGGTGGGGCAGCTCAACCGGAAGGCCGAGCGGCTGTGTGAGATCACGCATGAGTGCCTGATGCGCGGCATCGCGGCTGTGCGCCCTGGTGGGAACATGGGCGACATCGGACATGCGATCCAGAGCTACGCCGAGGCCGAGCGCTGCTCCGTCGTGCGCGATTTCTGCGGCCACGGGCTCGGCCAACTGTTCCACGACGCTCCGAACATCTTGCACTACGGGGCGCGCGGCGAGGGGCCCCGCATGGAGCCCGGCATGCTGTTCACGATCGAGCCGATGATCAACCTGGGCAAACCGCACGTGAAAGTGCTGAGCGATGGCTGGACGGCCGTGACCCGGGACCGTTCACTGTCGGCGCAGTTCGAGCACACGGTCGGCGTAACAGACACGGGCGTCGAAATCTTCACCCTGTCGCCCGCCGGGCTCGACTACCCTATCGGCAAGCCGTGACGGGTCCGGCATGACGGGTTCCTCGACAAGAAGAACGCGCTGATCGCCGATGAGGTGCAGCAGGTCGGCACGGTCGACCACATGGCTGTCTATTCGCGTGAAATTGTCCGCCGGGCGCTGGAGCTGTCATCGACCGCGATCATCCTAGTGTACAATCACCGATCCGGAGATCCAGCTCCCAGTCAGGCCGATATCGGGATGACGCGCGAGGTGATCGACGTGGCGAAAGCCATGGGAATCGTGGTGCACAACCACGTCACGATTTGACTCGACGGGCATGCAAGCCTGAAGAGCCTGAAGCTCATGTGAGCCGCGCAGGGCCGCACAACAGGCTGGCGTGATGGCGCGTGCGTCACTATTGTACGGCGTAAATCACATCCATGGAGATGGTCATGGCCGAAACGGGCGTACCGCATTTTCACAATGAGCCGGGCGTGCCGTCCATCAAGGTGGGGTCGAAAGAGTTCATGTGCATCGGCGCCAAGCCGCCGCTCGATCATCCGCATGTGTTTCTCGACATGGGCAGCGATGGCGAGATCATCTGTCCCTATTGCTCCACGCTTTATGTCTATGATTCCAGCGTCGGCGCCGGCCATTGCGCTCCGGCCGAATGCGAATGGGCCGGGGATTCGGCGAAGGCGGCCTGATCGTCCCTGAAGGCATGACCCGACAACCTGTCCTTATCGCCGGGGCCGGGATCTCCGGCCTGACGGCGGCGATCGCACTCTCGCGCGCCGGTGTCCCCGTGATTCTGGCTGAACGCCGCGCCGGCTTCAGCGAGGCAGGGGCAGGGCTCCAGCTTTCGCCGAACGCGACACGCGTGCTGACGACGCTCGGTCTGGCCGCAGGTGTCGGGCGCTATGCCATGGCGCCGCGCCGCCTCGACATCCGCCGCTGGTCTGATGAGCGCGCCTTCGCCGGCATGCCGATGCAGGAACAGCCGGAAGCTGACGCAGCGCCATTCTGGTCGCTCAAGCGCGGCGATCTCCAGACAGCGCTGGTCGATGCGATGCGCATGATGCCGGGCGTGCGGCTGATGGTCGGGCGTGCGGTGTGTGACGTTGAGCAAGGCGGCGACGGCGTCGTTGTCACCATCGAAAACGAGCGCGGCCAGCGCGAGCGCCTCGAAGCCTCTGCGCTGGTCGGCGCCGATGGCCTGTGGTCCGGCGTCCGGGCCGCCCTTGGCGACCGCGGGGAGCCGCGCTTCCTGGGCTATCAGGCGTGGCGGACGCTGGTTCCGGCCCGCGACGCCGAGGCCTTCGCCCGCGACCGCAGTGTCGCGCTCTGGCTGGGACGCCATGGCCACGCCGTGCATTATCCGGTCGACGAGGGGCGCTTCGTCAATCTGGTGGTCATTCGCAAGGGCCAGACCGCGCAGCAGGACTGGAGCGGGCCGGGAAACCCCGCCGATCTCGTCGACATCGCCAGCAGCGCCGCCGCGCCGCTGCGCAAGCTGATCCACGCCGCACCGGCCTGGCAGGTCTGGTCGCTGTTTGACCGCAAGCCGGCGGCCATGGCGCTGGGGCATGTGGCGCTGATCGGCGATGCGGCCCATCCCGTGCTGCCGTTCCTCGCGCAAGGGGCGTCAATGGCGGTGGAGGATGCCGGGCTGCTGGCGCGCCTGATCGCCCCGGCATGGACCAGTTCCGAGCCTGGTGCGCTGCAAAGTGCTCTGGCCGACTTCGCCCGCCAGCGGATGGGTCGCGTCGCCAAGGTGCAGGACGCCGCGCGCGGCAATGGCCGGATGTACCATGCCGGCTTCCCGCTCTCGGCGGCGCGGGACCTTGCGCTGACCCAGCTGGGCGACGCCGGCATGCGCAAGCGTTACGCATGGCTCTACGGCTGGCGCATGGCCTGAATGGTGCGGACAGCGGGGGTCGAACCCGCACGGTTTAGGGCCGAGGGATTTTAAGTCCCTTGCGTCTACCAGTTTCGCCATGTCCGCGCCGGTTAGGGTTAGCGCAGGTGGCGCGCGCTGGAAAGGGCCGGCCTCCTACAGCAAGGACCGCATGGTCAGCGCCAGTTCGCGCGTGGCGGTGTAGTCGACCTTGCCCGATCCGAGCACCGGGATTGTCTGGGTGACGAGGATGGCGCGCGGAATCCAGAGCTCCGGAAAGCCCTGTGCCTGGGCTTCCTTGAGCAGCGCCTTGCGGTCGCCATCGGGCTTCTCGGTGACGAGCACGAGTTGTTCGCCTTTCTTCGCGTCCGGCAGCGAGACCACGACATGGCTGTGGCCGGGCCAGAGCGCCGAGAGCATGCTTTCGACCGCCGCCAGCGAGATCATCTCCCCGCCCAGTTTGGCGAAGCGCTTGGCGCGGCCTTTGATGGTGATGAAGCCGGCATCGTCGACATCGACAATGTCGCCGGTGTCGTGCCAGCCGCCTTCGGGCGCGACGGTTTCGTTCGGTCGATCGGCGAGCAGGTAGCCCAGCATGATGTTGGGGCCTTGAACGAACAGCCGTCCGCCCGTGTCGATGCCCTCGACCTTCTCGAGCCGATGGGTGATGCTGGGGAGCATGCGCCCGACGGTGCCGTTGCGCGCGCCGTCGCCCAGGGTGTTGCAGGCAAGCACGGGCGAACACTCGGTGCAGCCGTAGCCCTCGCAGATGATGGCGCCGAAGGGCTCCCACATCCTGCGGGTTTCATCCTTGATGCGCTCGGCGCCAGCGATGACGATCCTGACCGGCTTCAGGTCGGCTTCATCGGCGGCGCGGGCATAGCCCTGTAGGAAGGTGTCTGTTCCGAACAGGACCGTGCAGCATGTCTCGCCGATGAGCTTGGGGACCTGCTTGTAGTGCAGCGGCGTCGGGTACATCACCAGCTTCAAGCCGTTGAGGAGCGGCATCAGGGTTCCCGCCGTGAGGCCAAAGGAGTGGAACACCGGAAGCGGGTTCATCACGACATCGGCGGGAGTGAGCATGCCATCGGCGTGGGCGAAGATCTGCATCGCATTGGCAACGAGATTGGCGTGGGAGAGGACCACACCCTTCGGCGTGCCCTCGGTGCCGGAGGTGAAGAGCACAACCGCCTCGTGATCCGGATGCGCACGCGCGCCGGGGCTCGACCGCGGCGTCAGGCTGGCAAAGGCCCCCTTGATCTTGTCGAAGCTGGTGATCTGCTGGCGGACATCCTCAAGATAAATGATGCGGCGGCCCGGTTCGAGCGCATGGATGACGTCGTCCAGCTTGCCCTGATCAACGAAGCGCTTCGATGTAACGATGGTGCGGACGCCACCGACCTCGCAGGCCGCCTTCAGGTTCTTCACACCGGCCGTGAAGTTCAGCATCGCGGGGATGCGGCCAAACGCGGTCAGGCCGAAGATGGTGACCGCGATGCCCTGCACATTCGGCAGCAGCACGCCGACGCGCTCGGCGTTGCTGGTCATGTCGCGGAGTTTGGCGCCGAGCACCAGCGAGCCGAGCACAAGCCGGCCATAGGTCAGCGGCTGGCGTTCCGGATCTTCGATGACAGCCTTGGTCTTGCCATGGGCCGCCATGGCGTCAAGCAGGGCAGTCCACAGCGAGCGGCGCGTGGCCGGGAGAGAAAAGGCAGTCGCGGCCATTTTTGGCTTCGCTTTCGGTTGGGCGCCCCTCTTGCATGGCCAACTTAGAGCATGCCGCGAAAAAGTGGTAACGGCTTTTTGCCCAAGGCATGCTCTAGGTTATTGTTGTCGATCAAGTTATCTGCATTCGGACGGTTCGGTCTGCATGCAGCTTGATCGATGCCAAAGCCTTCAGGGTGGAAAAGGGCCTCAAGGGCCGGGAGCTGCCAGGACTGTGGCCACGGAATCGCGATAGATCGTGCGCCAGCCGGCCCGGTCCAGCAGGCCTGCCTCGGCCTGCCCGGTCGCGACGAGCGCCCATGTGGCCTGGCGGCTTTGCAGAAGCACCAGCAGAGCTTCCGGCGACGGGCTCGTTCTGGCCCGCTCCAGGGCGGTGAGGAAGCCGCCGAGAAAGAGCTGGTCCGTCCGGCCGTCAACGAAGGTCGGCACGCCCTGGCTGATCAGGTAGCCGCCGAAATTGTAGTCATTGTAGACCGGGCCTTTCAGGCCGGCGGCACGGGCTGCGGACAGCGCGGGGGCAGGCGTTGATCTGGGGCTGGGCAACGGCGCCGGCGCGACCAGCGCCACAGCGATGAGGATGACCGCCGCACCAGCGGCCAGAAATGGCAACATCCGGGCGGTCGCGCCATCAGCCACCTCCGCAGCGAGGCCGGCGAAGCGCTGCGCCAGCGGCGTCGCTGCAATCAGGGGCGCGGTGAAGGCAAACACCAGCGCAAACCGGCTGTAGCGCAGCATCATCCAGCCTAGGATGGCGATGAGGATGATGCGCATCAGGTTCCGCCACGGGTTCGCGCCCAGTCCGAGCAGCAGGACTGCCAGCAGGCCCATGGCGGCCAGGCCCGCCATGTCCCGCTCAAGGGGCTGCCATTCGGTCAGGTAGCCGAGCGGCTCGCCCGAGCCGAACAGCTTGAACGTGACGAGATAGGCCTCGGCGCCATAGGGCGTCAGGCACGAGCAAGCCAGCGCAAGCAGCAGGAAGGCTGCCCATTGCAGCCCGGTGTGGAACCAGGCCGCGCCCGCCTTGCGCACGGCTTCGAGCCCGAGCAGGCCGGCGATGACGAAGCCGATGGTGAAGCCGGCATGGGCATTCGCCCAGATCACCATGACGCCGAGCAGCCACCAGGGCGGCGTGGTGCGGCGCTCAAGCGCTGTCAGCAACCCGAGCGTCCAGAGCGTCAACAGTAGCAGGGCCAGCACGTGGGGCCGCGCCATGATTGAGGGGGAGGCGAGGGCAAGGATCAGCGCCAGCACCCCCACGACCAACGTCGCGCGCAGGCGAAGCGCGAGCCAGCCCGCGATCATCGCCATGCTGCCGGCCGCCGCAAGGATGGCGAGAAGGGTCACACCCCGCCAGCCGGCGAGATGGTGTGCCGCGTGGAGCAAGACCTGCGACAGCCATTCCTTGGCGATCCAGCTTTGGCCGGCGGCAGTGTGGGACCACAGATCCGTGCGCGGAAAGGCGCGGTTTTCCACGATCCAGCGTCCGATGGCGATATGCCAGTGGCTGTCAGGGTCATTCAGCAGTTCGCCCGCAACCAGCAGGAGCAGGCAGCTGACGGCGGTAAAGGCGCACAGTGCGAAGGCGAGCGCCCGCGAGGCCTTGGGGCTCGCGACGGCGCCGGGCATCCTGTCGATCGCGGCGTCGCTCATGGCTGGCCCGACGGGGTTGCCGCGCCGAGGAGCGGCACGCGGAAGACAAGCCGTGACAAGGCCCATGCGTTGAACAGCGGAACGGCGATGCAGGTGACGGCAATCGGCCAGAGTGGTGGCCAGCCAAGCATGTCGGTGAGGATGAGCGGCGCCAGAAAGGCGATCGCGTAGCCTGCAAGGCTGAGCGTCGCGAAGCGGGCCGGCGCGTCGCCATGACTGCCGGTGACATGGAAGGTGAAGACGCGATGGGCCAGATAGGAGCAGCCGGCAGCCAGCGCGTATGCCATGAGCGAGACAAGTGCAGCGGGCAGGCGGGTCTGGCTCGCGCCGAATGCCGCCAGCGCCGCATAGAGCAGCGTCGCCGTCGCACCGACTGCCAACAGTGTCAGGGGGCGGCGCAGGCGCTGGAGGCTTGCGCGCGACATCAGCGCACGACCCCGTGGCTGATGTACTGCGCTCCTAACGGCAGGCGCTCGAACAGCCGCTCGATCCGCCTGACTGGTGCGGCCAGGATCGGCGCAATCAGGAAATGCCGGCTTTCGATGCGGTGAAGGCCAGCGGCTGCGAGTCGGTCCGCAGCTTCGCCATGGCGCAGCAGCACGGCATCATGATCGAACGGGCAGCGCGCGACCGCCAGCCGCGTCAACGGATTGAACGGGTTGTGCTCAATGATGATGGCGAGGCCGCCCGGCCGCGTCACCCGGGCCATCTCGGCCATAAAGCCCGCGCGATCCGCCACCGGAACATGGTGGAGCACGCACACAGCCAGTGTCGCGTCGAAGCCGGCGTCCGGCCAGTCAAGGCTGCCGGCCAGCTGGGTGCGGTAGGCCACATCAGGATTGTCGAGGCGCGCGCGCTCCAACGATTCCGTCGACAGGTCCGTGCCGGACAGACTGGCGCACAGCGACGTCAGCAGCGGGTGCATGCGGCCAACGCCGCAGCCGATGTCGAGCAAGGCGGGTTTGCCAGCGCCGAAATGGCGCTCGAACAGGGCCTTGAGCTGGATGATCTTGGCTTCAAGGAAAAAGTCGTGCTTCAGCCCTGAAAACGCGATCGAGTCCTGGACCACATTCTCATAACTGCTGCGGTAGCTGTCGAAAGCCTGGCTCATGATGCGATCTTGCGCCTGTCCGTCACGGGAATCCGGCCGCGCCCGGTGATGCCGACCTCCGGCACGGCAGCGGCATGCTGGAAGCCTTCGGTTCGGCCGACGACATAGAGGGGGCGCTGCTTGACCTCGTTGTGAATGCGCCCGACATACAGGCCAACCACGCCGGTCATGATCAGGTTCATGCCGCCGATGAGAGACAGCACAACGATCATCGAGGCCCAGCCGCTCGCAAGCCCCGTGCCGGAGCCGAACAGCGCCAGAGCCAGCACGAATGCACCGTAACCCAGCGCGGCGAACGACACGGCGACGCCCATCCAGAGCGCGACGCGCAGCGGCAGGTCCGAGAAGCCGACGATGCCGTCGAGCGCGAGGCGCAGCATTTTCTTCCAGCCATACTTGGTTTCGCCGGCGGCGCGGGCGAGCCGGTGGAATGGAACGGCCGTCTGGCGGAAGCCCATCCAGCCGAACATCCCGCGCACGAAACGGTCACGCTCTGGCATGGCGCGGAAGGCATCCAGCGCGCGGCGGTCGACAAGCCGGAAATCACCGACATTCTGCGGAATGTCGACGGCTGTCAGCTTGCGCAGTGCCCTGTAGAACATTTTCGCGGTCCACAGTTTCAGCGCCGTCTCACCCTTGCGGCTGAGGCGCTGGGCGTAGACGATCTCATAGCCGTCCTTCCATCTGTCGATCAGGTCGAGGCAGACCTCCGGCGGGTCCTGCAGGTCGGCGTCCATGATGATGACGGCGTCGCCCACGGCCGCATCCATGCCGGCGGTGATGGCGATCTGGTGCCCGAAATTGCGCGAGAGCGCGATGTAGCGGTAGCGCGGATCATCCTTGGCGCGCCCGGCGGCGACAATGCCGCAGGTGTCCTTGCTGCCGTCATCGACGAAGATCACTTCCGCCGGGCCGTCGAGCTTCTCCAGAAGCCGGTCCATCCGGTGCAGCAGGATTGGCAGCACCGCCTCTTCATTGAACAGCGGAATGACGAAAGAGTAGACCGGCCTTGCAGCCGGGACGGGGCTTGGTTTCCGGGACAAGGCGGCGTGCTTTCCATTGCGGATTGAACACGGCGACTGTGCCCGGTCGCGGTTAAGGGCGGTTTAAGGGAGGGCGCTGCCTGGTGACGTGCTGGCCCTCGCTCGCGCCCGGGCGTTCTTCGCCATTGAAAGCCCCACCGCAGCTTTAGATCCGCTACGCAGACCCGCTGATTACCCCTTCGTTTCCTTGGCGATGGGTTCGACGTAGCTCAGGCCCATGTCCCATGGGAAATAGATCCAGGTGTCCTGGCTGACCTCGGTGATGAAGGTGTCGACCATGGGGCGACCTTCCGGCTTGGCGTAGACGGTGGCGAGGTGGGCGTTGGGCAGCATCTCGCGCACCACGCGGGCCGTCTTGCCAGTATCGACGAGGTCGTCGAGGATGAGCACGCCCTTGCCCTTGCCGTCGCCGATGGCGCGGATCGAAGGCGCGACGTCCTTCACGACCTGCAGCTCCGACTGGTTCTTGTAGTCATGGTAGCTGGCGATACCGATGGTCTCGATGACCCTGAGCCCCAGTTCTCGGCAGACGATGGCGGCTGGCACAAGCCCGCCGCGTGTGATGCAGACAATGGCCTCGAACGGGCCGGCATCGGCCAGCCTCCAGGCGAGGGCGCGGGCATCGCGGTGGAACTGGTCCCATGACACGGGAAAGGCTTTGGGGGACATCGGATTGGCCATGACGTCTAAGGCTCCGGCGGGATTTCGGCTGGGGATGCCAAAGCGCAATTGCGCGCCTCTCGCAAGGGCTTCCCAGCGCGCATGGGTGTGATAACTCCATTTTCATGTTCTGGATCACCCGCTCTTTGGCGATCGACCCTGCCGACCTGTCGGAGAGCTTCGTGCGCTCCTCGGGGCCGGGCGGGCAGAACGTCAACAAGCTGTCGACCGCCGTGCAGCTGCGCTATCCGATCGACCGGCTGATCGGCATGCCGGAAGACATGCGGGCTCGTCTGGTCGCGCTCGCCGGGCGCAGGCTGACCCTGGACGGCGAGATCGTCCTCATTGCCGAAAGCTTTCGGACGCAGGCACAAAACCGCGAGGATGCGCTGGTGCGGTTGATCGCCCTGTTCAAGGCCGCCGCCGTCCGACCGAAGCCGCGGATTGTGACCCGTCCGACCAAGGCGTCGAAGGTCCGTCGCGTCGATGCGAAAGTCCGGCGAGGCGCCATCAAACGTGCGCGCGGTCGCGGAAGGAGCGATGATCACTAGAAAAAATACAGTTCGGTCCGATATCCGTCAATCGAGTTAGGATGATTTTAAGGGAATGCACAACCTATGGGTGCGTTACCGGGTGGGTATCCATGTTCCGATCCATCAAGGCAAAATTCGTTGCGCCACTGCTACTGCTGGCGCTACCCTTTGCCTTGCTGCTGCATTTCCTCGTCAGCACGCATGAGCGGGGGCTGGCCACGGCCCGCAACGAGCTGTCCGGACTGCCGAGCATCAACGCGGCGCTGAGCCTGGCCAATGCGCTGATTGCCTGGGGCGGGGTCGGCGACAGCACGCGGGTCAGCGAGCAGGCGGCCCGGACAGGCGCAGTGTTCAAGGAGGAACTGGCCTTGTGGGCCCATGTTCCGCTCACGCAGGAGCGGCTGCGCGAAGGTCTGCGGGCTGCGGAACAGCTCAAGGACAATCCCGAGTTAATGGCACCCTCGATCATCAAACTCATCGAGAGCCTGACCAACCTCGTCCAGTCGGTCGGCGACAGTTCAGAGCTCATCCTCGATCCGGAGCTTGACAGCTATTACCTGATGGATCTGCTTGTCATCCAGCATCCGGCGCTGCTGACCGCGATCTGGCAGTTGCGCACGGAAGCCACCGCGCTTGAGGCTGACGGGACCGACGCGCTCGCCAGCCGGATGCGCCTGTCGGGCTACCGCTATGGGCTCAACGCCGCACTCGATTCAGCACGCCGCTCGCAGACAACCTTGCTGCGCCATGCCCGCGATCCGCTGATCAAGGCGGCGCTCAATCCAATCTACAGTGATCTGTTCGACACGATTGCGTCCATCCAGGAAACCAGCCGCCCGCTGACGGACGCCGCCCTTCAGCCGACCTACCGGTATATGCTCGAAACCGCGATGGCCGCCCGGATCGCGGCATCGCAGCAGTTGCAGCGCGTGCTCGAGTTGCGGATTGCCGGGATCGAGCGGCTGCGCGATCAGCAGATCATGGCCTCGATTGCGATCTGCCTGACGGTGCTCGCCATCCTGCTGTGGCTGATCAACCACCTGCTGACGCAGCCGCTGACCGAACTGACCGAAGCCATGCTGAAGCTTTCGACCGGGGACACCGGGATCGGGCTGAACGCCGTCGGGCGCAATGACGAGGTCGGCGCGATGAGCCGGGCTGTTCTGGTGTTCAAGGACAATGCCATTCGCAAGACGATGCTGGAGCAACAGGCCCGAGCCGACGCCGAAGCGATGGCGGCGACAGGCGAAGCGCTTGCCGAAGCCCAGTCGCTGGGGCGCATCGGCAACTTCGTCTACCGCCTGGGTGAGGAGACGGTGATGTGGTCGCCTGAAGTCTTCAGGCTGATGCGGCTCGATCCGGAACGGTTCAGGCCCACACGCGAGAGCATTCTGGCCAGGTGCCGGGGTAATTCCGCCCGCAACCTGCTGCAGAACGATGCCGAGTTGATGCGCGGCGGTGGCGTGCGCGCGGTCGATGTCACGGTTGAGCGCGGCGACGGCACGCTGGCGGACTTCATGCTCGTGCAGAAGGCCGATGTCGACGAGCAGGGCAGGATGATCGGATTTCTGGGCACGATCCAGGACATCAGCGAGCGCAAGACCGCCGAACGCGAACTGGAAAAGCTCGCCTACTATGATCCGCTTTCCGGCCTTGCAAACCGGGCCTTGTTCCAGCGGATCATCCGCGCGGCGATCGCGGAGAGCCGCGCCGCCGCCCATCATGGCGCGCTTCTGATGCTCGACCTCGATCGATTCAAGGAGGTCAATGACAGTCTCGGGCATCAGGCGGGCGACGAGTTGCTGGTCAATGTCGGTGAACGGCTGCGCCGGGTTTTGCCGCATGACGCGTTCCTGGCGCGGCTTGGTGGCGACGAGTTCGCCGCGATTCTCAAACATACCGGCCGGGACGAAGCGCTCGCGAAGGCCGTCGAGTTGATTGCGATCCTGTCGGAGCCCTACGAACTGAGTCTCGGGCAGGTTTCGATCGGCACCTCGGTCGGCATCGCCATGCTGCCGGAGGATGGCGCATCCGCCGACGAACTGATGAGCCATGCCGACATTGCGCTTTATCGGGCCAAGGAAGGCGGACGGGGCAGGGTCGAGTTGTTCCGCCCGGAGTTCTCGGCCTTTGCCCAGCAGAAGATCAGGCTGGCGAGGGATCTTGCCGGCGCCATCCAGCAGAACCAGGGGCTCTATCTGGTGTACCAGCCGCAGGTTCACCTTGCGACCGGCGCAGTTACCGGGTTCGAGGCTCTCGTCCGCTGGCAGCATCCGGACCTTGGCAATATTCCGCCTTCCGAATTCGTGCCGATCGCAGAAAGCTCGAAGCTGATCTGCGACCTCGGCTTGTGGGTCCTGCGCGCCGCCTGCCGTCAGATCAGGCTCTGGCGTGACGAGGGGCATCCACTGCGTGAAGTGGCGGTCAATGTGTCCGCCGCGCAGTTCTGGCATTCCGACATGGAGCGCGACATCGCTGATGCGCTCCTGAACGAGGGGATCGCGCCCGACCTGCTGTGCATCGAGCTCACCGAGAGCGTGTTCGCGCGCGACGGCGATGCGCGCCTGCGCAAGGCGCTGGAGGCGATCCAGGCCCTCGGGGTCAGGCTGGCGCTGGATGATTTCGGGACCGGCTATTCATCGCTTGCCTATCTGAACCGGTTGCCCTTCGATAAGCTGAAGATCGATCGCAGTTTTGTCGATGGCGTCGACCTCAACTCGGAAAAGATGAAGGTGCTTCGCGGCATCGTCAGCATGAGCCAGGCCCTTGGCAAACGCACAATCGCCGAGGGCGCCGAGCGGCAGGAAGAGGTCGATGTCCTGGTCCATCTTGGCTGTGAATGCGTCCAGGGCTATGTCTTTGCGCGACCGATGCTGCCAGGTCAGGTCATCGAGCGGGCGGTCCAGATTGAGGCCGAGTCCCTGCTGCAGGTCGGACAGGCCGCCTAGTCATCAGAAAAAGAATGGGTCCGGCGCTGTTTCAAGCACCGGACCCCAGGTTACGCAGTCTGATCCTGGACGGGTGGGGATGGATCAGGGCTGCGCTTGACCTTTCAAAAACGTTGTTGGGTGGATCCCGTGAGCCGCCCGCGATCCTGCTTTGCAGCGCTGCGGGGGGCGAGCCGATCAGTTGGAGGCGACCAGCGTGCCGGAGACGCCGCCGAGGGGGACCCAGCCGACCTTGTCCTGGCTTTCGCGCTTGACGAATATGTAGCCCGTCTGGTGCCAGGCGAGCACGGCGTTGCGCTTGTTGTCGAGGATGAAGTCACCCTTGTCGGTGCGCAGCATCAGGACGGCGTGACCCGCGTTCTCTTCGTCAATCACCACGACGATCCGCAGGGCACGGCGCGGCACACCGGCGTCGACCAGCTTCTTGCGCTTGATATTGACGTATTCCTCGCAGTCGCCCTTGCCGTCTTCCGCCATGTCCCAGCGTTCGACGACGCCCCAATGGTCCATGTCGGTGATTGGCTCGATGTCCTTGTTGACCTTGCTGTTGATGCCGGTGACGGTGCGCCAGAGCTTTGGTGTCAACTCAACCTTTTCAGGTTCGCCGGTGTCGACCACGCACTCGGCAGCATAGGCGCGGTTGCTGCAGAACTGCACCCAGCCTATCGGCGGGCGGCTGTCGCCCGAACGGCTGACATCAAGGCTGCCCACCGGCGGCAGCGCCCCGGTGGTCATGGCGCCCTGGCGTGATGTCTGGGCTTGGCCTGCGCCTGCCGAAAGGCAAAGCACCGCCAGCGCGGCCGCAGATTTCAACCACCCCGAGGTCGTTCCATGCTTCTTTGGCATGTGAAGGCTCCTGTCCCTGTTGACGGGAAAGGAGATCGCATGCGGATTTTCTCAATCGGCTCACTGAAATAGCTTGCATTTTACGCATGTCGCGTTGTGCTCATGGCTCGTGAGTCACAGCGTCAACCGGCTGTCAGCGGGTTGTCTCAAATTGTCAGCATTCCGTTCAGCCCCTTGCGCAAGCCCGCCACAGGATCGCGGGCGGGCCCTGCCGGCGGAACCTAAAAAGGGTTGGATCAAATGGCGCGGATCATGGTTGTCACCGGCGGCAGCAGGGGAATTGGAGCAGCGACGGCGTTGCTGGGTGCGCGCCAGGGCTACGACGTGGCGATCAACTACCGGGCGGAAAGCGCGGTGGCCGAAGCGCTGGTGGCGCGCATCAAGGCGGAAACCGGGCGGCGCGTGATCGCCGTAGCCGGCGACATGGCCGTCGAGGCCGACATCAAGGCGCTGTTTGCCAGCGTCGACCGAGAGCTCGGGCCAGTGTCGCATCTGGTCAACAATGCCGGCATCACCGGCCGTTCAGGGCGCCTCGACACGACCGAGGCGGATGTCATCCGGGCCTGCATCGACCTCAACGTGACCGGCGCCATGCTTGTGGCCCGCGAGGCGGTCAGGCGCATGTCGATGCGGCACGGCGGCGCGGGCGGCGCCATCGTCAACATGTCATCGGTGGCGGCACGAATCGGCAGTCCCGGCGAATATGTCTGGTATGCGGCCTCGAAGGGGGCGATCGACGCCTTCACCCTTGGCCTCGCCAAGGAGACTGCGCTGGAGGGCATCCGCGTCAACGCCGTCTCTCCCGGAATGGTGATGACCGACATCCACGAGCGCAGCACGGGCGATGTCGCGCGCATCGAGCGGATCAGGCCGAACATTCCGATGCAGCGCATCGGGATGCCGGATGAGATCGCAAAGACCGTGCTGTTCCTGCTTTCGGACGAGGCCAGCTACACCACTGGCGCGATCGTCGATGTCAGCGGCGGGCGCTGAAGCCAGCCTGCGGCTCGCAGCGTGGGGCTAGAGGTCGATCTGGTCGATGGCGTCGACGGCAAAGGCCTTGCGGAATTCGACCGCGTAGCCGCCGTCGAACTTGCGCATGACCTTGGCCTGTGTCTTGCCGAGCGTGACCATGTCCGTGATCATCAGTTTGACGTCGGCACTGAACGCGGCGCCGGACAGCGACATGTCGAGCAGCTTGACCTCGATCTGCGATCTGTCCGCCAGCGTCAGCATAATGCGCGAGATCTTCGGTTGCACGCGGTCGTGACGGCGATCCTCCGCCAACCCGAGCGAGGCGCGGTTCGTGAGCCAGGTCAACTGGGCGGCCATCTTCTCGCGCTTGCGGCTGGTCGCCATCACGGTCATGGCGAAGCCTTCGCGCGTGACGCGGGTGATGTCGCCTTCGACACGGCCGATATGTTCGAGGTAGACGATGATGCGCTCGCCGATGCGGCCCTTCACCGGAGCCGTGAGCAACAGCCCGCCGACAGACATGTCAACACTCTGGCATGGGTACTCCGAGCGGTTCTGCAGCATGTAGCGACCAAGCAAGGCCACTTTCACACGCGAATGTCGCCTGCGTTCAATCGGCCTTGAGGCAAGGGTCGGAGCTGGAGCGTTCATCTCGAAACATCATAGGGACAGCCAGAACCCTAACGGGGCGCTGGTTAATCTGGCCTTACTGTCGCGAGCTTCCGTTTAGACTTTCGCGCATCGGCGCCATTTTTTTGTTGTGCGCCGACGCTGTGCGCGAACCTGGTGTCGAAGCCTAGCTGCGTCCGCCATGCAGCAAGGTGAAGCGCGCGCGGCGCTCCTCGGGTGCGGCCGCCGGTCTCGGGCGTCCCGACGGCCAGATGATCCGCATCGAGCGGACCTCGATGGAGACGACCGCCTCCTGGCCGAGCCAGTCCGGCGGAATCACGGGGGAGAGCGCGCCCAGCACGCGTGCATGGGTCTTGCCGCCATGGCGCAGCGGCAGGACCAGCAGTTCGAGATCGGCAGAGGTGCCGGCCGCTGTGCTCGCCCTGAGCCCTGTGACTGCGCCCGCGCTTTCATCCATCACCGCGTCGACCATGCGCATGATCTCGACACGCGACACCGGTTCAGGCCACAGGGACGCAAAGGCGCGGTCGCGCAACTCGCCGCCGAACAGTGCGCAGAGGCGGGTTCCGGCGAGGCGGAAGGTCAGGCCTGACGGGCCGTTCTCAAGAATGAAGGTGTCCAGCAAGGCGTGGCGAACGGCGCCCGGCTCGATCTCGCCGCGCTCGGGCGCCGAACGGGAGCCCCTGAGGCTGTCCCAGTAGGCGAACACCGTCTGTGTGCTCATTGTCTTCATCGTCTGCCCAACACGCCCAGCTTTGCCAACTGCCACAGGCTGGCTCGCACCCACTGTTCCCAAACGGGACAGACTGGGCCGAAATCTCGGCAGTCCGTCCCTCGGGTGCGATGTTTATGCCGTTTTGCGCGACAGGTGCGGGTAACCTTTTGGTAACGTTAATTTTTGGTGGACGTTGCGTGGCGGGCCGGTGCGTGGGACACGTCGATCACGGTTTGCCGATACGCGATGACATTCCTTCGCCCACGTCGGCTCAACTCAAGCGGTTTCTCCGGCGCGCCCGATCCGGGCAATGCGCCGGGCAGGTTTTCGCAAGGGGAGGCTGCTTCGTGCAGTCTCCCCGTTTTTTTGCTGCGGTTCCATTCCGGATGCAGGCTTGCGCGACCGGGTTTGATCGGCAATCGTGCGGACATGTCTGATCCCAAACGGCTCGGCCCGAAACCGGACACTGGCGCGGCGCCTCCCGTGCGGGAGCCCGTCTTCAATCTCCCTGATGTGATCATGCTCGTGGTCAGCGTGCTCGCCGCGATTCATCTGGGAAGGCTCCTGCTCGCCGTTCAGGCCGATCTGGAGGTCCTGTCGACGTTTTCGGTGGTTCCGGCGCGCTTTGCGCTGGAATTCGGTTGGTCCGACAGGCAACAGGTCGTGCGCGATCTGGTGGCCGGTCTCGATCCGTCGGCTGCAACCGAGAAGCTTCAATTGGCGCGCTACTTCGTCGATGGCGCAGAAATGCGTTGGTGGAGCGTTCTGAGCTACGCCCTGCTACATTCCGGAACAACCCATATCGTCATGAACTGCCTGTGGCTTGCGGTCTTCGGCAGTCCCCTGGCCCGGCGGATCGGCGCGGGGCGCTTCCTGCTTCTATTCGCCGTCGGCATTATCGCCGGCGCGTTCGCCCATATCGGCATGCATGTGACCGATGTCGTGCCGCTGGTCGGGGCGTCCGCCGGCGTCTCGGCCGCGACGGGAGCGGCGGCCCGCTTCGTCTTCTCCCGCGGGCTCAGGATGGATTCGATGTCCAGCGACGCTGCGGTGCAGGCGCTTCCGGCGCTGAGCCTGTCGGGCATGCTGTGGAACCGGCAGGCGCTGGCGTTCGTGGTGTTCTGGTTTGCGACGAACTGGCTGTTCGGCGCTGGCGTCGTCACCATTTCGGGCGAGAACCAAGGCATCAATCAAGGCATCGCCTGGGAGGCACATATTGGCGGCTTTCTCGCCGGCCTGATGTTGTTTCCGCTGCTCGACCGATCCGTGACGCGGGCCGATCCCGGCGGCGCGGCCGCGCATTGAGACGGTCAGCTATCTCCCCTGTCAGCTATCTCCCCTTGCGGCCCTTGCGACTTTCGTCGCAGACTAATCTGCCGCGGTGGCGCGACCCGGTGCGCACGGACGGTCATGAACAGAGCGTCGGCAGGCACGGCGCCAAGCCCTGGAGGATAGTCCATGAGTGTCTCCCGTATCCTGGCCGAGAAAGGCCATGAGGTTCAGACGATCCAGCCGCATCGCACCCTCGCTGAGGCGGCCGCCATCCTGTCCGAGCGCAAGATCGGCGCTGCAGTCGTGACCGGCGCGGACGGGGCGGTGCTCGGAATCCTGTCCGAGCGGGACATCGTGCGCGCGCTGGCGCAGAACGGCGCGAATGCGCTTGACGAGCCGGTATCGCGCCGGATGACGGCGAAGGTCACCACCTGTTCGGCCGCCCTGTCGATCGAGAGCGCGATGGAAATCATGACAACGGGCAAGTTCCGCCACCTGCCGGTGGTCCAAGATGGCCGGCTTGCCGGCATCATCTCGATCGGCGACGTGGTCAAGCGTCATATTGAGAAGATCGAGGCCGAAACCCGCGCGATGCGCGACTACATCTCGATGGCCTGAGCCCGCGTCACTTCAGAACCGGGCAGGCCGCGATGGCCGCCAGAATGTCGTCCAAGGCGCGTTCTGCAGCGATTGCACCCTGTTCGATGGTTTCGTGCGCGCGGTGGAAGTCGAACAGCCCGATCTTGCCGAGCCTTGGCGAGATCATGCTGTCCGGTGGATCGCCCGCCAGGCGCGAGCGGGAAATCCGGTCCTGCGTGATGTTGAAGGCGTCGATCATCACGCCCACCAGTCCGGGCGCGGGGTTCTCGTCCTGCGCCCGTCCGACGAGCGAGCGGACGCGCTGCGCCGCGCCCGAGAATGAACGCAGCCAGCTTGAGGTGGGGCGGATTTCCAGGTCCGGCGTCATGTGATTCTGGTCGAGGTCGGCGCGGTGCGACTGGATGATCGTGCCCCGCCCGCCGGCATCGCCGTTGAGGTTGACGCAGATAACCACGTCGGCGCCCATGGCGCGTGCCGCGGAGACCGGGATCGGGTTGACCATGGCGCCATCCATCAGCCAGCGCCCGCCGAGCTTCACCGGGTCAAACACGCCGGGCAACGCGTAGGAGGCCCGCATCGCATCGACCAGAAGGCCGTGGGTCAGCCAGATTTCATGGCCGGTGCCCAGTTCCGTCGCGATCGCGGCGTAGGTGAGGGGCAGGTCCTCGATGGTGATGTCCATCAGTTCTGTGCCGAGCAGGCGCTTCAGCCTGTCGCCCGAAATCAGTCCCGACCCGCCGATGTGGAAATCCATCAGGCCGACCATGCGGCGCTTGGTCAGCGAGCGTGCCCAATCCTCGAGGTCCTGTAGGCGGCCTGCCGCATACACGCCCCCGACCAGGGCGCCGATGGAGGTTCCGGCGATGATGTCCGGTTCGAGGCCGGCCTTCCTGAGCGTCTTCAGCACGCCGATGTGGGCCCAGCCGCGGGCGGCGCCGCCTCCGAGCGCCAATCCCAGCCTCGGCTTGCCGGAGGGGGCTTCCTGCCGGCCTAAGGTCTCAATGTTCATCGTGCTTCCGCCCCCTCCAAGCCCCGTGGCGCGGCGCACGATCCTGTCCCAATTCACGGCACCCTCCAAAGGTCGCCAGAGATGGGTCAAATATCGCGCCAAATGCCCGACGGCCGGTTAACACACTGTCATCCACGGTCGAGATAGCCGTCATATCTGACAGTATGGTGTCTGCTTCATGAGCGGGTCGCACTGCTCCTTTCAGCCGGTGTGCAGATGATCAGCGGTCTCAGCGTCGCTGTCCCGTCTGCGAGCGGCTGCACGCGGTAAAAGCAGGTCTCCCGGCCGGTGTGGCAGCACCGGCCATCGCCTGCAACCCTGACCTTGAGCCAGACGGCGTCCTGATCGCAGTCGATGCGGATCTCTTCCACATGCTGGATCTGCCCTGATGTGTCGCCCTTGTGCCAGAGCGTCTGGCGGGAACGCGACCAGTACCATGCCTCCCCGGTCTCGATGGTCAGCCGCAGGGCGTCCGCATTCATGTGCGCGACCATCAGCAGGTCGCCGGTCCCTGCATCGGTCGTGACGCAGGTGATCAGCCCTGCGGCATCAAAGCGGGGCGATAGGACGGCCCCCGCCTCAAGTTGCTGCTTGCCGCCCGACGCTGGAAACTGGCTCACGGGTTTGTCCTCACACCACAACAGAAAACGCGCCGTTTCCGGCGCGTTCCATGCCTAGCCCGCCATGAGGGCCTGCGTCAAAGAGAGGCGCGCAACGGCTGCGACTTTACCATCGTGAAGAACTTGACCTGCTCGGCCGGGTCATTGTCGAAAATACCGCGATACTGCGTCGTGAGGGTCGACGAGCCGTGCTTCTGCACGCCGCGCATCGACATGCACATGTGCTCAGCCTCCACCAGCACGGCGACGCCGCGTGGCTTGAGCACATCGTCGATCACGTTGGCGATCTGTGCGGTCATGGTTTCCTGCGTCTGCATGCGGCGCGCATAGGCGTCGACGACGCGGGCCAGTTTTGACAGGCCGACCACGCCGCCCGCCGGATAGTAGGCGATGTGCGCCTTGCCGACGAAGGGCACGAGATGATGCTCGCAGTGGGAATAAAACGGTATGTCGCGCACCAGCACGATGTCGGAGTAGCCGTCCACTTCCTCGAACACACGGTCGAGGATTCCGGCCGCGTCCTCCTCATAGCCCTTGTAGAATTCCTTGAAGGCCTTGGTCACGCGCTTGGGCGTGTCCAGAAGGCCTTCGCGCGACGGGTCATCGCCAGCCCACAGGATGAGCGTGCGGACGGCGGCTTCCGCTTCCTCGCGCGTCGGCTGCCGGATCAGGAACTGATTAGTCTTCGGGGCCACTTGTGCGGCCTGCGCCACTATCGGTCGTGAGGTGGCGATAGAGGGCTTAACCACGGGTTGCATGTGGTGCCTGCCTTTCGTTGTTGCTGTCCGGGTGTACGTGATGCCGCCACCGGCGGACCACAAGGCGCGGCTTTTGGCCGCAAGGCTCACGGAGTGGTGATGGCACGCATTCGGGCAATCATCGCGGCCGGATCGTCGCAGCACTCGCCAGAGGCCCCCGAACTGCCTATACTGTGTTCATCATGCTGAGCGATGTCTACAACAAACGGATTCTGGAATTGGCCGCCAACATCCCGCGGATCGGACGCCTTGCCGCGCCGGATGCGACAGCGGTGGCGCATTCAAAGCTCTGCGGCTCCAAGGTGACCGTGGACATCACGATGGACGGCGACCGTGTGGCCGACTTCGCCCATGAGGTGAAAGCCTGCGCGCTCGGGCAGGCCTCGTCCTCGATCATGGCGCACCATGTGGTCGGCTCCAGCGCCGCGGAGCTGCGCGCGGTCCGCGATGCCGTGCGTCGGATGCTGAAGGAGGGCGGTGATCCGCCTTCCGGAGACTGGGCTGAACTTGAAGTCCTGCTGCCTGTGAGGGACTATAAGGCCCGGCATGCCTCGACGCTGTTGACCTTCGATGCGGTGGTCGACGCACTGTCGCAGGTCGAGTCGCGCCGCGCCGCCTCCGCGAATGCTGCCGTTGCAGCCGAATAGAAGTGGAAGCCCCCCGATGCTGATGGACAACGTTCCGGCCCATATCTCCGCGGCTGCGCTCTACACCGGTGTGCTGATCCTGATGGGGATCGTGCTGCAGTTCCGCGTGATCGGCATTCGCCGCGCCAAGAAGATCGGCATCGGCGATGGCAAGGACCCGGAGCTGGCCAGGGCCATCCGTGTCCACGCCAACTTTGCCGAGAACGTGCCCTTCGCGCTGGCCGGCATGGTGATGCTGGCCCTGATCGGCGCTCCGGCTTCGGTTATTCATGGCGTCGGCATCCTGACCGTCTTCGGCCGCGCGCTGCACGCGGTCGGCCTGACCAGTTCGGCCGGCAGTTCCGTTGGCCGCGTCGGCGGCATGATGATGACCTTCAGTGCATTAATCATCACGGCTCTCGCCCTCATCGTCCGGGCGATCTGGTGAAATGAGGCTCGGCCGACGTGCGGCGCACTACGCCATACGCGGCTATCAGCTCAGTTTTTCAGCGCTTGTTGGGCGGCAGTGTCGGCACTGGCCGTCGTGCTCCGAGTATACCGATGAGGCGATCCAGCGGCATGGCCTTTGGGCCGGCTCGTGGATAGGGCTGGCCCGCATCTGCCGCTGCAACCCTTGGGGCACGGATGGAATCGATCTCGTCTGCGAGGCGTTGCCGAATGACGCGACGGCGCTGACCCCTTGGCGCTACGGGCGCTGGCGGGGTGTGAATGCTCCCCGGGGCGAGCTCAGCGACGCGGAGTCGGACCGACGCTGACCAGCCCGGGCCTCGCCTCGCAGCGCCGGATGAAGTCGGGGAGAAGCCGCGCCAGGCTTGGGTCGTACAGGCTTGCGGTCTGTGGCTGCCGTCCGGGGCTGCCGATGAGCACGTCGAGCCTGCCGTTTGCGACAGCGTCCTCGAGCACCTTCTGCGGCATCGGGCGGCGCAGCCAGAGGTCGTTGCCGACCGCATTGATGCCAAGGCCACGGGGCGGAAACTGGAACACGAAGTTCCAGCCGCCGGTTTCGAGCCGCGCGGCTGTCAGGCTGACGGGCTGACCCTGCTGCCGCTCGCCTTCAAGCCGGCGCAGTTGCTGCCGGTAGGTGGTCCAGTAAAAGCCGCGGACATTGTCGCATTCGACGACCAGTTCATGGTCCACGCTCATCTGCGCTGTCTCGCTGAGAAGCGCGCTGCGGATCAATTGCGGCGGTGCGCCGCTGGAGCTGATCGACCATCCTGTCAGTCTCGGCGCGTTCAGTTCGCGCTCTGTAACCATCGCAAGCTGCGTCTGCGTGATCTCGTCGCGCGTCATGCGCCGCATTGCGCCCTTGAAACTCGCCTCGGTCATGATTTCGAGATAGCGCGCCCCTATGCCCATCTCGGACAGGTAGACCGCATGGCGGGCCATGCCGCGCTGTGATTGTTCGATGTCGCGGAAGGTCGGATCGGCGCGGGCCTTGTTGCCCTCTGTATCAAGCTCCACGCTGAACATGTGCACGTCGATCCGGGCGTCGTCCGGGACCGAACGGCCGATGCCGCCCATCAGCACGAGCACGCAGGCCGAGGCGCAGCTGACATCCTTGCTGCGCACACCATCGCCGCTACCTTCGCTGATGGTGCGGCCCACCGTGGTCGGCATGCGCAGCGAGCGCACCATCCGGCCGAGCGCCATTGCGGTGAACACACGTCCACCTGTTGAATCAAGAACCAGCGGCAAGCCCTCGATCTTGTTGGCTTTCCGGAAGGCGTCGAACTGGGAGGCGGTGTTGCCCTGGATCTGCCCCGTCGCGCTGACCCAGCGGGTGGCGCCGCGTGGCCCCTGGCCCTCGGCGATGCGGAAGGTCATGGCCTCCCTGATCGGGACATAGGTTGGCTGCGGCGCTGTGCGCGGCTGCGGGCTTTGCGCCAGTGCGGCGCCGCAGAGGCCAAAGGCAAGGCCCGTCGCCGCACCGAGCCGCCTCATCCAGGTCAAGATCATGCTTGTTTGCGCCCTGCGCCTCGGTTATCCCGTCCACAAGGTGTTTGTTTCACGATCACGACGCAAGCCCATCGGTGCCGTAATCTGTTCCGGGCGCGGGGCTGCGGTGATCCTTCACATGCGCGGCCGGACTGACTTACGGGGTTCGTATCCCCGAGTGAGCAGGAGATGAGCCCATGAGCGCTCCATCCTTATCCTCCATTTCCGTCACATTTCCAGATGGCGCGCAGCGTGCCTTTCCTGCGGGCACGACCGGCGCCCAGATCGCAGGTGGCATTTCGCCATCGCTGCTGAAGCGGACCGTCGCCATGGCGCTCGACGGCGTCGTGGCCGACCTGCATGATC
>JAPLOW010000195.1:14186-16549 GCA_026400555.1 Hyphomicrobiales bacterium | reverse complement strand
CTCCACAGCCATCGGATTCGTGGCGATTTCTGCGACCAGCCTCACGTTTTCCGCAACATTCAGGCTGGGTATAAGGTTGTAGAACTGGAAAACGAAGCTCACATGCTCGCGGCGATAGGCGGTCAGCTCATCCTCCGATGCTCCGGTGAGTTCGTGATCCCGAAACCGCGCTTCGCCGCTGGTGGGCGCATCGAGACCGCCCAGAATGTTGAGCAGCGTCGATTTCCCCGAGCCCGAGGGGCCGAGCAGGACGATGAACTCGCCCTCCAGTATATCAAGATCGACATCGCGCAAGGCATGGACCGCCGTCTCACCAGAGCCATAGGTCTTGGTGAGCCCACGTGCCCTGAAGACGACGGGCGGGCCGGAGCCCCCCGGTCCACGATTTCCGGTCGCCCCGCTGGTTTCGAGCATCGAGGGACACCTGCGCTCTCTCTGGGGCGGCTCGCCGCAACGCCCCCATTGCAATCCAAGCGTATGACCTTGCTCCCGTCCCCATTCATCATGAGGCGACGGGCCAGCTGATGAGGCACCGCTGCGCGATACAGCAATACTCTTTCACGGGCCGGGGCAAGGCGCTTTGATCTGGCCCCGCGCCAAACCGCGATGATTGGAGTACAAGAAGGAATGGACAAGCATGAGATCGTGCACATTCGCCCCATCGCGGTCGACACCCTTCGGGAGAACGTGGTCCTCTTGTCACGGCGATGCCGTGCCCTGCGCCCGGAACGCCTGAAGGGCTTTCGCAAGGTGCAACTCCAGGCAGATGGCGCGGAACTGACAGCGAGCATCCTCATTGTCGATGATCCCGCCTTGCTCAGAGAGGACGAAGTCGTCCTGACTGACCCCGCCTTCCGCCGTCTGGGTCTTCCGGCTGGTTCTCCGGTCCGGATCGCGCTGGCACCGCCCGCGCCAAGCCTTGAGGTGATCCAGGCCAAGATCCGGGGTGAAACCCTCTCTCCCGTCGAGATTTCCGCTGTCATACGCGATCTTGCGGCCCACCGGCTCTCCGATATCGAGATCGCCGCGTTCCTGATCGCCTGCGCGAGCTTCATGACCGCCGAGGAAGTGCTGGCGCTGACCAACGCGATGGTCGAGGCCGGCGAGCGCCTCGATTGGCCTGTGCCGATGGTGGTCGACAAGCATTGCATCGGCGGCATTCCTGGCAACCGCACCACAATGATCGTCACGCCCATCGTGGCAGCGCATGGCCTGATCATGCCGAAGACCTCCTCCCGGGCGATCACCTCGCCGGCAGGCACCGCCGATACAATGGAGGTTCTGGCCTGTGTCGATCTGGACGAGACGACGATCCGCCGGGTGGTCGAGACCGCCCATGCCTGCATTGCCTGGGGCGGGCACATGAAGCTCTCGCCGGTTGATGACATCCTGATCTCGGTCGAGCGCCCGCTTGCGCTCGATACGCCCGAGCAGATGGTGGCCTCAATCCTCTCGAAGAAGATCGCGGCCGGGACAACGCATCTCATCCTCGACCTGCCCGTGGGGCCGACCGCGAAAATCCGCTCCTCGGCCTATGCGCAGCGCGTGCGCAAGCTGTTCGAGTTCGTGGCGGACCGCTGCGGCCTTTCGATCGATGTCGTGATCACCGATGGATCGCAACCCATCGGGCGCGGCGTCGGGCCTTTCCTCGAAGCGCGCGATGTGATGGCTGTCCTGCGATGCGAGAAGGATGCGCCGGTTGATCTGCGCGAGAAATCGCTGATGCTCGCCGCGCGCATCCTCGAATTCGACCCTGGCCTGCGCGGTGGCAAAGGGCTGGTCCGGGCGCGTGAATTGCTCGATTCCGGCGCGGCGCTTCGGGCAATGGAAACGATCATTGCAGCGCAGGGGCCGCCGCCGGTACAGGCGGTGCTCGGTTCGCTCGCGAAGGACATCTGTGCGGATTGCGCCGGGGTGATCACCGCCATCGACTGCTTCCGCATCGCGCGGATCGCCCGGCTTGCCGGCGCGCCAACCGATCCCGGGGCGGGACTTGATCTTTTCCGGCGCATCGGTGACCCGGTGCAGAAGGGCGAAACGCTCTATCGGATCCATGCCGAGGACGGAGCGGAATTCGCCACGGCCTGCGCAGCCGCGCTGAAGGATTCCGGCTTCAAGGTCGGGGCGCGCTGACATGACGGAGGCCATTCTGCTCGCCTTTCCCGACGATCAGGGGTCGGCCTCGGCTCTGGCAAGCCGGCTGGGGCTTGCCTGCGCCGAAATCGCGATGCATCGCTTCCCTGATGGCGAGATCTGCCCGCGTGTTCCCGCTTCGGCCACGACAACGCTGATCTATCGCAGCTTCGACCAGCCCAACGAGAAGCTGCTGGCGCTGCTCCTCGCCCATGATGCGCTGGCGCGCA
>JAPLOW010000195.1:0-14134 GCA_026400555.1 Hyphomicrobiales bacterium | reverse complement strand
GCTCACAGAGCGCTTCACCCGGATCATCACCGTCGATCCGCATCTGCATCGCACGGCCGATCTTGGCGCGGCCTATCCAGGCACGGTCTGGCAGGTGCTTTCGGCGCAGGATGTCATCGCCGATGCGATTGCGGCCGGGGGCACGCGGCCCGGTCTTGTCATCATCGGGCCGGATGTCGAATCCAAGCCTCTGGTCGAACGGCTGGCGAAGCGCCTCGGTTGCTCATCCGCGACCTTCGCCAAGGAACGCAAGGGCGACCGGCAGGTGCATCTCAACCCGCCCGCCGGGCTTGATGTCGCCGGGCGGCCGGTGCTGATCCTCGACGACATGTGCTCGACCGGTGGAACATTGGCCCGCCTTGCGATGGTGCTGCAATCCGCAGGCGCCGGCTCGATCGAGGCGATTGTCACGCATGCCCTGTTCGACGAGGCCTCGGGGGCCCGGATGCGCGAAGCCGGCATTGCCCGCATCCGCTCCACCGATTCCGTACGGCACCCCAGCAATGCCTTCCCGCTCGCCGGCTTGCTGGCCGAGGCGACCGCCAACCCATCGAAACGAGGCTATCCATGAAAACGAAGCTCCATTTTCTGGGCGCGGCGGGCGGAGTGACGGGCTTCTGCGTGCTGATCGAGACAGACCGCGCCCGGGTGCTGGTCGATTGCGGCCTGTTCCAGGGGCCGAAGACCCTCAAACAGCTGAATTACAATGATTTCCCGTTCTCGCCTGCCGCAATTGACGCCGTGCTCCTCACCCATGCCCATATCGACCATAGCGGGTTGATCCCCAAGCTGGCGGTGCAGGGCTTTACCGGCCCGATCCATGCCACGGCAGGCACCATCGCCCTGTGCGGCGTGATGCTGCCGGATGCCGGCGCCATTCAGGAGCTGGAGGTCGAGACGCTGAACCGCCGCAATGCCCAGAAGGCGCGCAAGGCGGTCGAACCGATCTACACCAAGGCCGATGCCGAGGCCTGCATGAGCCAGTTCAGCGCCGTCGCACTCAACACCTGGCTCGCGGTCTTGCCGGGCATCCGGGCAAGGTGGTGGAATGCCGGGCATATTCTCGGATCGACCTCGATCGAGGTGGAGGTGGCAGAGGGGGGCGCGACCGGGATACTGCTCTTTTCCGGCGATATCGGGCCCGGCGGGCGCGAATTTGCCGATGACCCCGAGGGACCACAGGGTGTCGATCACCTGATCCTCGAGAGCACCTACGGGAATGTCGAGCGGGAACCCGTCACCCAGGATCAGCGCCGCAAGGTGCTGGCCGAAGCCCTTCACACCGCCCATGCCGCGGGTGGCCCGCTGCTGATCCCGGCCTTTGCTGTGGAACGGACACAGGAACTGATCGTCGACCTGCTCGAATTGATGGAAAACGGGGATGCCCCGCGCGGGCCCATCTTGCTTGATTCACCGCTCGCGATCCGCGCGAGCAAGGTGTTCCTGCAGAAGGGCAAGACGCAGGATGGCACCGAGCGCTTTCGTCGCCTGCGGGAATCGAACCTCCTGCATTTCACGGAAAGTGCGGATGAAAGCCGATCCATCGAACGCATCGGCGGCTGGCACATCATCATCGCCGCCAGCGGCATGTGCGATGCCGGCCGCGTGCGGCATCATCTCAAGCGATTGCTGCCGCGCAAGGAGGCGAGCGTCCTGATCGTTGGCTTTCAGGCCGTCGGTACACTCGGACGGCTGTTGCAGGACGGACGCGAATGGGTCCGGATCCAGGGCTACGATATCCGCGTGAAGGCGACGATCCACTCCATTGATGTCTATTCCGGACATGCCGATGCGAACGCTCTTGTGGCCTGGGCCAAGGCGCGCCGGCCGGTATCGGGAAGCATCTTCCTGCTGCATGGCGAGCCGGAGAACCTGCTGGGCCTCAAGCGGCGTCTTGAGGCCGAGGGTCTCGCCGGGGGTAGGGTCGTCATCCCGAAAATGGACGAGGTCTTCTCAATCGAACATCGCCATGTCAGCCCCGGTGAGACACCGTTGGCACAATGCACGCGCCGCGTTGCTCGCGGAACTCAATAAAGCGCTGGACAATGCCGCCGACGACAGGACGCGCGAGCGAATGATTGCCGAGATCAAGCGGAAGATTGCAGCATTCCAGGCGTGAAGACCACACGCCCTTGCATCCGCGATTGCGTGTGATCACCGGCGGGCCGCACAGGCTGCACGGCCTGTCGCCCTTGCCGTTTTCAGACCCAGGCTCGGCGCGCGATATCGACAACCAGAAGCGCGCTGCTCGTGACAACACCCGCGACAGGCACCCAGAAGGGGCAAAGGAAGATATCCACCGGCGGGCTTTCCTCGCGCCATTTGATCACGATTAGCGCGATATTCACGAGCACGAAGATCAGGAGGGTTCCGATGGAGGCGAGATCAGCCAGCCCAGCCAGCGGCACCGCGAGCGCCAGCAACAGGATCGCCGCGATCGCGAGAAGCGTGGCCCTGACCGGCGCGCGCGTTTCGGAATCGACTTCCGCCAGGACCTTCGGCAGTTGTCCGCGATCGGCGAGGCCATAGAGCACCCGCGCGATGATGATCATATTCACGAGAATGCCGTTCAGCGTGGCAGCCACCGCGATCGCGCTCATCAGCCATAGTGGCCAGCCCGTCAGGCGTTGAAAGACGAGAGCGAGCGGCGCTGGCGATCCGGCGAGCTCGGCAGGTGGCACAGCGCTGACCGCGATCAGCACGATAACCACATAGATAAAGCCCGTCAGCGCGAGCGTGATGAACAGCGCGCGGGGAAGCGTGTTTCGCTGGTCCTTCATCTCCTCGGAAATGTTGACGAGATGCTCGAAGCCGATGAAGGCGAACACCGCCAGCAAGGCCGCCGAGGCCACGCCCGGCCATACCGAGGCATCCACCAGCCCCGGAGCCATGGCGCGGATGGGCGCTCCCAGATCGAGCCTCCACAAACCCGCCACGATGATGATCAAAAGGCCTGCGACCTCGATGATGGTCATCAGCCCGGCGACGCTCACGGCCTGACGTGTTGCGCGCGTGGCAATCGCGCCAAGCACGAGGATGATCCCGGTCACCAGCACTGGCTTCGGCCACGGCAGGAAGACGCCGACATAGCCCGCAGCACCAACCGCAATGGTCGCTGCGGAAATCGCCGAGGTGATGACGCTCAGAAGGCCGACGGCCAGGGCAACCCGCTTTCGCGGGAACGCTGCCTCCGCATAGGCGGCCTCGCTCGCCGCGACCGGAATCCGCGTGCCGAGTTCGGCAAAGGTCGCGGCGGAGAAGGCCATCACTGCCGCTGCTACCAGAAAAGCGAGTGGCGTATGAATCCCGGCGCGTCCTGCCGCTATCCCCACCAGAACATAAATCCCTGCGCCAATGGTGATCCCCAGCCCATATAGAACGGCATGCGTCAGGCCCAGCGACCGTGCAAGGCCCGTGACAGCCGCGCCGGTGCCCGCGTTGCTACGCCGTGAGGGCTCGATTGTCACAGGCTCACCACGCTGCAAAGGCAGAGCGGGCAAGCAGCGAAGCAAATCCGGTCAACATCACAGCCGAACAGCGCGGCACGATCGCCTGCGTGGTGCGCGGGCTGGCCTTCATCGCGCCGCGATGGCCCGCAAGGGACCACAGGCCTCCGATCAGCGAAACCGTCATCGCCAGCAGCGTGAGAGGCGTGAAGGCCAAGGTGGGCTGCGCGTTCCAGCCGGCCGGCATCAACCCAAAAGCAATCATCGGGATCTTCGGGTTGAGCAGTGTCATCACTGCGATCATCCCAGGCGTCACCGGTGCGGCCGTCAAGGCTGCAGGCGAGAGCGGCCGATGCCACATCCGCCAGGCGGCGTGCAGCCGATACGAGGCCGCCAGCACCTGCACACCAGGGGCGAGGCCAGGTTCGGCAGCCAGAACAGGCTGCAAGGCAAACCCGGGCAGCGTGACGGCCAGTCGATAGGCGATGGCTTCGGCACCCAGACGCCATGGCGCGGCACGCGGCGGCCCGGTCGCGCCGGCCACGAGGAGCAGCGTATTGGTCGGCCCCCGTGTCACCAGCAGCGCAACAAGACCCGCGAGAAAGGCCGTGGAGACCATGGAAACCCACTCCCGGCAATCCATGCCCGGAGAAAAATGGCTGAGGCAGCAGCGGCCGGCAGGCCGATTGCGTGAGATCGACGGTCACGTCGCCGAACAGGAATTCCCGGAGCCGGGAATGACCGAAGCCGCCCATCACGATCAGATCTGTGCCAGTTTCCGCGGCATGCTGGTCGAGCACGCGTCCGACAGGTTGACCGCCCCCGCCTGAGCCTCGACGATACGTGCCTCTGGGCCCTTGCGCGCCCGATGGTGTGCCAGTTCCGCACCGGGCAGGACGTTGTCCAGCGGCGTCTCGCCGAGCACAACGACAATCTCGGCAAAGACGATGCCCGGGAACAGGTTGATAGCATCCGTGACAGCGCGTGCGGCAGGTGGCGATCCATCCCATGCAATCATGATCCGCTCGAATGTCGTGGTCGGCTTGCACCTGGGCGAAGCGACAGGCACGGGGTGGCCCGAGCAAAACAACGCTTCCTTCAGCACAAGCCCCTTCCATCAAGGGGGCTATAGTTCGCGTCAGTCCTTGATCGTCAGTCTGTAACGGCTCGGGCGGCCCACGCCAAGGCATCCTCTAGCCGATCATCCCCCCAGAACACCTCTCCTTGGACCACAAAATGTGGCGATCCGAACAAGCCGATCCGCCGCGCCTCATCTGCGCTCGCATCGAGGACAGCGTTGAAGCTCTCTTCATTGGCCGTCGCCAGGACTTCTTCGGGATCACGGCCGAGGCCCGAAAGGAGGGCGGGCATATTGTCGTCGAGCCCTGCAGGCCGATCTTCGAGGAACCAAGCGCGATAGTAGGCCTTCGTGAATTCGGCGCACCATCCCTCGCGCGCTGCGACCATGGCAACGCGCAGACTGATCAGCGACGGATCGACGGGATAGCGCGGCTCCCGGGTGTAGGGGATACCGAGCGACGTGGCCCGTCGTTCAATGTCGCGCCACATGTAGCGGCGCTTTGCGGTTCCCGGCGAAAACGGAACGACTTTCGTTTCCAGCAGGATGGCACGAAGGTTGTAAGGCCGCCAGCGGACTGAGACACCGGCCTCCGTCGCCAATCGGTCAATTCGGTTGACGGTCAGGTATGTGTGGGTTGACCCGGGGAAGAAGTAAAAGTCGAGATCCGCCATGGAAGTCTCCGGTCATCACGCTCTGTGAAACACCGAGCCAGTTTGAGCAAGATGAGGCACGATAGCATGCGCATCGATCGTCACAACAGGAGCTCATCGTGGTTCGACCCCACACCATATGGCGTGGTCGCTGGTAAGACCCAACTCTTCACACCGCGTTTCCGGCCGCGTGATGCCCAGACCTGGCGGGCGCAACAGATCCATCCGTTCGGGTCTGTCGGAATTGGACAGCGGCAGCCGATGGTTGATAGCCGCCGCTCGCGTCGCGCAGATGTCGGAACCGGTTTCGGGTGGCCACGAAAAGCGCGCCCGGAAACAAGGGACGGGGCGCTCGGCTAAACGAAGGTTCGGGTCGTGTCCGGAGCTCCGGCCATACGAGAATCAGATATCGTCGTGGCCCTTGAATAAGGCGGGAGTGCATGGATGCGGATACGGTGGTTTCTGGCGCTCGCAGCCCTTCTTGTCGCAACCCCTGCCTTCGCCCAGGGCCTGCCCAACATCCCGGGACTGCAGAACATCCCCGGGCTCGGCGCGCCACAGGCCGAGACGCCCGAGCAAAAGCGCGCTTTCTGTGGGCGTGTCGCCATGGCGGTGGCGCGTTGCGGCACGCTCGATGTCGCCGGCCTCGCGACCTGCCTCGTGCGAACCCTGCCACCGCAAGACTCGATCCGGATCGCTCGCGTCGCTCAAACCGCGAACGGCAACATTGGCGCGTTGCTGACATCCGACTTCACCCAGTTGTCAATCGATTGCGCCGAAACGCCAAGGCCCCTTGCAACCGAAGACAGCGATTGACCGCCACGCACCAGCCGAACAGCCTCCTGCTTGAACTCCAGCGTGTAGCGCGCCCGCGCGATTCCCGTCATGTTCGTTCCTCCAAAACTGATGATACACATTCAGCCTTGGGAGACGTTCCTCGGGGGCAAGCTCAGTCCGCCATCGTCGGAATCCGCAAACATGACCGAGGCCGCATACGATGCGGGTTTCTCCAGCTCGGCTCATTTCTCATACCAGTTCCGTCGCATGTTCGGGCTGGCACCTTCTGCGCTGATGACACTCAAGCCCGAGATCCGCAGCGAGCAACTCCGCGTCGACTGACAACGCTCTGCACGAGTTTGGCGGACGATGCGGGATGAACCGCCCGCGGTTTGCCGGAGGTTGATAGGACCTCATGAATGTCGGGTTTCGGCGTCTACGCACCTCACCTTGAGTGTCTGAAACGGGGGCGCGAGGCAGGCGTCGGCCGTTTCGCCCGCGAATGCCCGACAAGGGCATGGTCCGGGCCTTCGCGACGTCCATTTCAGGGTCGTTTTCGGGCCCGATTGCCCCGTCATTCATACACTGGCCTATCAATCTGCGTTAAGCTGGCGCCTGCTCAACAGCCCCCGACTCGCAACGGCCTTCAAGGTGAGCACATCCTCGACCGCCAGCATCAGTGCAAGCAGGAGATCGCCGTTGGCGATCTCGACATAGTGCTCGGCAAGCTGGCGCAAGGCCGGGTCCAACGCCGCGTCATCGGCTGCCTCAATGCGGAACCGCGCATGCGGCTCGCGATCGCCGTGTTCTGAATCCATGTGCGCTCCTCCTCGTTCGGCCCAGTAGCATCTCGACAATTAATATTCGATATAATACTATATGATTCATGTTCAGACCTCCTGCCCTGTTGGCCGTTCTGTTCGGTTTCGCCGCCGCAACCGTGACGTCCGCTGGTCACGCGGAGGCGGTCGGCCTCGAATGGCGCCATCTCGTCTATGCCGATCTTCGTCTGGTTGGCGCGGCAAATCGGCCGCAGGCCGAGCTCTGGGCCGACAAGATCGAGGCGAACAACGACCACTACACGCGTTTGGGCGACCGGCGCTTCGCGGGCGGCAATGCGCCGGCGGTGGCGGCCGGCTTTGTGGTGCGCTCGCCGGAGCGCGTGGTGATGCTCTCGCTGCTCAACACGGTCAGCCAATGCCGGACGCTGAAAGCGGATGCGCGCCTGCGTGTCGCCATCCGGAGCTGCCCGATGCGACTCGCCATCTACGAGACAGCAGGGGCAGAGAATCCGGGAGGACAGGTGCTGGACGCCGGCTCGGCATGCGTCCTCGAGTACGCCGATCCGGCTCGCGCGCTCGCCTCAGACCGGGAAGCAACAGCCTACGCAGCCTACGATCCCGTCAGCCGCTCGATCCGGCTTGGCGTCATCGTGTCCGGGCGCGCCGTGTCAGACTGCGATCTCGCCGTCCCGGTGCCGCGTCACGGCGGGAGGCTGGCACCATGATGCGGCTCCGCCTCGCAATATTTTTTGATGCCCGCGCCTCCGCTCATGTCGCTGCTCATCCTGCACCGCATGCCAGGCCATCTGTCACCCGCCTGGCGAAGGGCGGCTCCAGTTCGCGCGGCGGGTCGGCCAGTCAAGGCTGCCCCTCCGGCGCTGGCGCGGCCTTGACCGGCCTCAGCCGCCGCGCAAGCGCAGCGGCGCCTTCGCCCGGGAGACAGGTCATGGGCAAGATCGCTGCTGGCACTGCGGCTGGATTCGTCGCAACCGCGCTTGCTTGCGCCATCAGTCTTGCAGCTTGCGCCTCCACGAACGCGCAGGCCCAAAGCTCTCAGCCCTCCCTGCAGCCCGACCTGCAGCCGGGTGACTATGTGGTCGAGGGTTTCGGCTGCACGAACTTCCCGCCGCTGGCTCATCTGGCTTTCGATGGCCGGCGGTTCGCAAGTCGTGGTGTGCAGTGCACGCTCGATCCGCGCTCACGCGCCGGCGACGTCTATGCGGCCTCGTGCCTGGATGAGCAAACCCCCCGCGCGCCTGAAACCTTGCGCTGGACGTTTCGGACGCTGTCGCGCCAGTCCTTCTCGCTCAATGGCGCGAGCTACCGGCTCTGCCCGCGAGGCGCGCCATGATTGTGGGGCGGACAAGGGGCAAGGCGGTCGCGCAGCAGGCCATCGGCTGTCAGGGCCGCCGCCTGCTTCTGGCGGCGCTGGGCGCTTTGCTGTTCGGATCCACGGACAGTCCGGCCTTCGCCAGGAACGCCTACACGCAGGACGCACGCTCTTGCGATCTCGACCAGCGCACCCGGCTCTCCGATCTCTGCCCCAACGGTTTCGGCCTGCCGCATTATGGCGGCACCGATGCCATGATCGCGCGCAATCCCAACATCGCCGGCATGATCGTGCAGGCCGCCCATGAATATGGCGTGGACTCACGCCTCGCGCTCGCGGTCTCAGCCCATGAAGGCGCAATGTCGGCTTGCGCCGGATCGCCGACCGGCGTGCAAGGACCACTGCAGCTGACCATCGCCACCGGTCGCGGCTACGGCATGGATCGCGGCCTGCTTGCCGACAACATCAGGGGAGGCATGCTCACCTTGCGCGATGCCGTACGATCTTGCGGCGGCTCATCCAACATCCGCTGTCTCGCCGACCGCTATAATGGTTCGACCGAAGCCGAACGCCGTGCCTGGACCAATGGGGTCGGCCAGCGCCTCGACGGCTTGCGGCAGCCGGGTCAGCAGGTCCCGGACGCCTGCAATGGTCAGCCGCAATGCATCATGGGTCCGGGCGACTTCCCCGGCACACAGCTGCCGGTGGCCTCGTCCCCGCCCCTGCCCTCCCCGACCGATGTCGTGGTCGGACCGGGCGAAGTCTGACAGGAGCGCGCGCCATGGCCGATCTCGTGAGCTCAACCCTGCTGGTCGCCGCCGTACTGTTCGCGACCGTCGTCCTTTACCTCTTGCTGCTGCGCCATCCGTGGCTCGTCGGGCTCACGATCATCGCGCTCAGCTTCGTCTTTCTGCCAGCCGATCAGGCGCGCTTCCTTGTGATGCTGCTCGGCCTGCTGACGCTGCTCCGTGGCGCGCCTCTTGCGCTCGGGCTTGCTCCGGCCCGGCGACATTCGTCCCGATGCACGACGCCAAAACCGGAAAGACGCCGGGCGCAATCTCGCCGCCGCAACCTGGCAGGTCAATCCATCCGCCGTCCGCGAGGACCATCCGCGATGATCGGCTCCCGCAAGGTCAGCACCAGCCTGGCCAGGTGTAACAGCGTCAGGTCCAGTCCTTGGGCTTGGGACCTCTGCGCGGCTTCACGGTGGTCTTGGCGGTCATGCCGGTCAGGGCAAGAAGCGCTTCGCGGTTCTTGCGCTCGGCCGCCACGAATGTGCGCAGCCGGTCAAGGTCGATGCCATGCAGCCTGAGTTCAGCCTCAGCCGTGGGCTGCCGGATTCCCAGAAGCTCGAACGGGGTCATCTTCAGGCCTTCGGCGATCTGCTGCACCAGCGCAAAGGTCGGGTTGCCGTTGCCGCGCAGCAGATCCAGCATGGTCGCGCGTCCCACCTGGCTCGCCTTCAGAAAAGCCTCCGGCCCAGGATAAGTCTCCTGGATCTGCTGGAGCCTGACCATCAGCCCGGCGTTGAGCACCCTGTCGCCGCCGCGTCGGTCGCCGCCAATCTTGGCCATGGGGGATGCCTCTCCTGTCGCCACCAATATTCGATAAAGACGATGGCACGATGCTGTACCACAGCGCCGCGATGTGGTGACAGGCGACGCGCGTCGTCAACAGGAATCACGGCATCCCGTTGTGCGGGTCATGCCTGCACTGGCCAAGCGGCATGCGACGCCGGGCATGCCGCGCAAGAACGATGCGCTGCAACGAACAATAAAACTGTTCCCACTGCCCTGGGGAGGCCGCCATGGCACGCCGCTTTGCTGGACTGCTGACGCTTGCCCTGATCGCCGGCGCACCCGAGATCACGAAAGCGCAGGACGCCGAATTCGGCTGCAAGGCGCTGCTCTGCGCTGCCGCCTCCAATCCGAGCTGGCCGCAGATCCCTTACTGCGTGCCGGTCATGAACCAGCTTTACAGGATGATGCGCTCGCTCCGTTTCCGCTGGCCGGTCTGCACGCAGGCCAGGGCCGGCGCGCCCGGCTATGAGCCTTACCAGCCCTGCCCGGCAGGATGGGCCCCGGCGAGTTCGGGCAATGGTGAGGACAGCAATCCCTGGATCGCCAAGGGCGCAGGCGATCTGTGCACGCGGCCGGCCTCTTTGCCGCCGCTTGGCACGCCGATTCCTGCTCAGCTGCGCTGCGCCACCAGCGAGGGCTCTGCCGGCACGGGCATGGCGATCGCCTCCATGACCTGCATCGAGGTGATGGCGCGGTCGGTCAACGAGCGGCCCTACTCTGTTGAGATCGACGGCCAGCGCGTCTGGTTCAGCCTGCGCTGAGCACAGGCGGTGGGACAGCGACCCGTCCAACGCGCGGTTACAGCGTCTTATCGTGCCCTGTCCTGCCGGTCCTGTGGGTGACCAAGTGTCGATGAACATCGGCTCCTCGAGCGCGATAATCAGGCGTGCAAAATCCATGAATCGCGGCGACCGGTTCCCGGCGGACGTCATCGAACACGCCGTCTGGCTCTATGTCCGTTTTTCGCTCAGCCGTAAGCACACGCTTACCCGGATGGCATATCACAGGCGACCTCAAATGGCCGAAGAACATGACGCCGATCCTGCTGCCGTCCCGCTCGCCGGAACTGAACCCGGTCGAGAATATCTGTAAGCATCCGGCGAGGGCCGCGGGCTGATGCCGATCTCCGAAAGCTCTTCGGCGTATGTCCCGCGCTCTTTGAAAGCCGAGCTGCAGCGGGCTATACCCATACCATGAGCATCGCTCGGGGGTTGACGCCCAGCGCCAGCCGAACATTCAGAGGCCTGGCGTGAGCCGGGCCTTTGTCATTCCGGCTTCGAGAAGCGGGGTCGCCTGATCGACACGGTTGTTATCCGTTTCACCGGACGATACATATCCGTACGTCTGAAGTTCATATTGTGTGGTTTTGTATCATGTCCATCATTGGGAGCCAGCGCGCTGAAGCGCACGCTCTGCTGGAAGCCGGCGGCATCCGCCGCCTCGCGGAATTCCGCGCGCGCGGCGTGACCGCGGCCACCCTGTCCCGGATGGTCGAGGCAGGTGAAGCCATGCGGCTTTCGCGTGGGCTCTACCAGAAGCCCGATGCTGCCATCACGGCGCAGCACAGTCTGGCGGAATCCGCCAAACGTGTACCGAAAGGCGTGATCTGTCTCATCTCAGCGCTCGTGTTCCACCAGATATCGCTGCAGCTGCCACGAGACGTCTGGATGGCGGTTGGTCTGAAGAACTGGCTGCCCCGCGGCGGCTCTCCTCGTATCCGAGCGATGCGCTTTGCCGATCAGCACCTTCACAACGCTGTCGAAACCGTCGAGATCGAGGGCGTACCGGTCAAGGTGTTTGGTGTCGCGAAAACCGTCGCTGACTGTTTTCGTCACCGCAGCAAAGTCGGTCTGCCGGTTGCCATCGAAGGCCTCAAGGAAGCGCTGCGCCAACGCAAGGCGACGCCGGCCGAGATCGCAGAGGCCGCGATGCGCGGCGGCGTCTGGTCTGTGATGAGGCCCTATGTCGAAGCGCTGACAGCTGATGGCTAAGGCGCTCGTGAATATTGGCGCGTCCGTTCGTGCGCGGCTCTTGTCGTTTTCAAAGGAGCACGGGCGGACTTTCGATCTGGTTCTGACCCGCTATGCGATCGAGCGGCTGCTGTATCGCCTGGGCCAGTCGCCGGCGGCCGACCGGTTCGTCCTGAAGGGCGCCACGCTCGTGATGACCTGGTTCGACGAGCCGTACCGTGGAACGCAGGATCTCGATCTCCTTGGCTATGGCGAGCCGGCGCCTGAAAAGCTTCTCGCATTGTTCAAGACGCTGTTCGCGGCTGAGCAGGCCGATGGCGTTAGCTTCGACGCTGAGGCCGCCGCGATCAGGCCGATCCGCGAAAACAACGAGTATGGCGGCTTGCGATTTCGTACGACTGCGATGATCGGCGGCGCGCGCCTGCCCATCACGATCGACATCGGGTTCGGCGATGCGACCGAACCTCCGCCGGAGCCGGTTCTGTTTCCAACGCTGCTCGACATGCCCGCGCCGAAGCTGCGCGGCTATGCGCGGGAAACGGTGATCGCCGAAAAGTTCGAAGCCATCGTCAGCCTCGGCCGCGCAATAGCCGCATGAAGGACTACTTCGACATCTGGATGCTCAGTCGGACGTTCACCTTCGAGACAAGCCGGCTGCGGCAGGCGATCAGGGCGACCTTCGAGCGCCGCGGCACGCCGCTTCCCGCTGCAATACCGGACGGCCTGACCGCCGCATTCGCGGCCGATCCCCTCAAGCAGCGGCAATAGGTGGCATTCACGCGCGATCTCGATGTTGAGGCCGGCGATCTCGCAGCGGTAGTCGCCGATCTCGCGGATTTTCTGATGGGAGCTAGTAAGGAGGACGACCCAAATTGATGCCGTTCGAGCGTAGCTTGCTCGCCTGAAGTAGGCGTCCTGCATGATGTTTGCCAGGATTGACCAGGTTGGGATTTCGACCGGCTTCGCCGCAAAGGTTTTTCCCACATCGTGATCGACGCCGTGTGCTCGGTGACAAAGATCGAGGGAGCGAGTTACAACGACGTCGTGCTCCGGGCCTCGCGAAACAGGATTGGCAAGGCATCGGGAGCGGACCGTGGGCGCCGGCTACTGAAATGGCTGGCCAGCGTCCACCATAGCGGACATCGCCCTGCAGCACCTGCCCGCCCAGATTTCAGCACAGGCTCACAGTCAATGTGTATGACACGGCCCGTAGCCTTACGAAGAAGGATCAGATATCCGATGGCGCGTCACATTCGATGTGCTTGGACAAGCCAGATTCGTTCAATTTCAAGCGCGCTGGCTTAGACAGGTTGCGCATCTCTTCGTGAGCACTGGTTTCCAAAAACGACGCTAGCCAGAGACCGTCTGACATGAACCCATCGGAAGGAAACGCGCAGATCGAGCGTGGAGGCGTGCAAGGGACCGTGCGCTGGGGGATCGTCGGAACCGGCGTCATCGCTGGCCGGTTTGCCGCCGATCTTCCCCGGGCGCGGAATGCGGTGTTGACAGCCGTGACCTCGCGTTCGTCCGCCAATGTGGCGCGGTTCGTGGCGAGCCATGGCGGAGTGGCCTACGACACCCTGACCCAGATGCTCTCAGCTGACATGGTCGATGCGGTCTACGTGGCGACGCCCAACACGACGCATTTTGGCATCGCTCTCGCCGCAATGGAGGCGGGTAAAGCAGTATTGGTTGAGAAGCCTCTGGCGGCAACATCGGCTGAGGCCGAGGAACTGGCTTTGTTCGCCGCCTCTCGCGGCGTTTTCCTGATGGAGGCGATGTGGACCCGCTTCCTGCCGGCCATTGCCTTTGTTCGAAGCGCACTGCGCGACGGGACCCTCGGCGAGATCCGCCATGTCACGGCCGATCTGTCGTTCCTGAAAGCCTACGACCCGAAAAGCCGCTTTTTCGATCCTATGCTGGGTGGAGGCGCCCTGCTCGACCTTGGCGTCTATCCCGTCTCGCTCTGCCTCGATCTCTTCGGTCTGCCCGACGAAATGCACGGCACGTGGCAACCCGCGCCCAGCGGTGTCGACCTTTCGGCCACGATCAGCATGCGCTTCGGACGGACAATGGTCGAACTGAGTTGCGGTTTCGACCGCCTGGGCGACAACCGGCTGATCATCGAGGGAAGCAAGGCCACGCTCGTGGTTCAGCCGCCGTTTATTGCCGCCCGCACGATCATTGAGGGCAGAGACGGCCCAGCATTGCGGCTGGCCAGAATTTCGGGAAGGACGCTGCTCGCCCGCGCGGCCGGCAAACTCGTCCGCTCCGTAAAGCTCCCCGGCCTCAAGCGGCACGCGTTCGGATACGACGGACACGGCCTGCAGTTCGAGGCCGATGCCGTCGCCGAGGCGCTCTCGAAGGGCTGGTCCCAACATGCGATCGCGCCTCACAACCACAGCATCAAAACGCTGCAAATCATCGAGAAGGTCCTGAAACCGGTCATATAAATTGAACCGGGTGTTGTCACATGAATGCGACCTGACCCCGGTTCGGGTTACGGGGCGGCATGATT
>JAPLOW010000217.1 GCA_026400555.1 Hyphomicrobiales bacterium | reverse complement strand
GCGCAGGCCATCGGCGCTCAGCCTGCGCGGCGGCAGGAGCATGACGGGCGAGGCGCTGCCCGGCTCGCGCCCACCCGCGATGACCGACAGCACCAGTTCAATGTCATCCGGCGTGCGGGCGATCGGCCCCGCCACGACCAGATCGGGGTTTCGCGCGGTGCGCCGCTCGGGCGGCGGCGGGACCATTCCCCAGGTGGACACCAGATTCCAGCTTGTCTTGAGCCCGTACACACCCGTCGCCGCGCAAGGCCAGCGGATTGACGAGCCGAGGTCGGAGCCCAATTCGAAAGCGCTCATGCCGGTGGCGACGGCCACCGCCGCGCCGCCTGAGGAACCGCCGGGACTGAGGGCCGTATCCCACGGATTGTTGGTGACGCCGTAGACCGGGTTGTAGGTCTGGAAATCGCCGGAGAAGACCGGCACATTGCTTTTGCCCATGATGACCGCGCCTGCCGCACGAAGCCGGGCGACGGCGGCGGCCTCCTCCTCCGGCACCCGCTCGCGATAGGCATTGGCCCCGGCGGTCGAGACCAGGCCTGCGACGTCGAACGCGTCCTTGATGGTGATCGGCAGGCCATCGAGCGGACCAGCCTGCCCGGCGGCCCGGCGAGTGTCTGAAGCCCTGGCCTCGGCCCGCGCCGCCGTCTCATCAAGGCCGACAACCGCGTTCAGCGACGGGTTCAGGCGCTCGATGCGCGCCAGATGCATATCAAGCAGTTCAACGGCGGAGATGCTCCGGTCCGCAAGCCTGCCAAGCTGGGCAGCTGCGCTGTCGAGGGCAAGATCAGTGGTGGCTGGCTTGGCCATGGCTCTCACCTGCTGCGCTTCTGGATGGCTGACGGCGCGATACCGCACCGTCACGTCAACGGCGCTCCTCAGGCAAATGTCAAGCGGATGCCGGCCGCGGCAAGATCGAAGATCTGGCTGCGCTGCGGATGGGCTGTGCCGTCAAACAGTTCGCGCACTGTCGCCTCTTCGGAGAGAAACAGGAAATCGCTGGTGCCTGCCCCACGCGGATAGGCATCGATCGAGTGCCAGGTGCCGGGATGCAGCATGATGCCCTGCCCGCGCATGTCGAAGGCGATCATGTTTTCGGGGCGCGGCGGCTGATCCGCCGAGGCCCCGACCACCAGCACGCAGGGTGGACCGCTAATCGGTTGCCGCGTCTCGGTGACATGCAGATGCCGCTCGATGATCTGGACGGAAGCTTCGCGCGGATGCATCCGAACATATTGCAGCCGCGACGCTCCTTCGGCTGCAAAGGGCATGACCCAGGCGTCGAAATTCGGGCGGCCAAAGCTGCGCTCGCCCGCAGGGCTGAACAGCTGCCCGAACGGCGCGAAGGCTTCCGCGCTGATTGGCACGACCGGCAGGGTGATCTGTTTCATGGCACGGCTCCTGATCTGGCCGGAAAAGAGAACGGCGGACCATGAAGGCCCGCCGCCAGTGTTTCGTCGTTGCCTGTGCCGGCCTTACTGGCCGACTGCGCCGGTTTCGCGCAGGGGCTTGTCGAGCTGGGCGAGATCGCGAGCGAGGATCGCCGCAAGGCCAGCGGGCGCGCGCTCGGTCTTGTTCGGGATCACGGTGCCAAGATCAGCCAGGCGCTTGTTGGTGGTCGGATCCTCAAGCGCCTTGTCAAGCGCGTCGACAAGCTTGGCCTGGATGTCGGACGGCAGACCCTTGGGTCCGAAAATCGCGTTCCAGCCGCTGATCTGGTAGTCTGGCAGGCCGCCTTCGGTCGTGGTCGGCACATTCGGCAGCACGGCGAGGCGCGCCGGCGTGGCGATGCCCATGGCCTTGATGTTGCCAGCGTTGATCTGCGGGGTCAGGTTGGTGACCTGATCACACATGAAGTCGACCTGGCCGCCGACGAGATCGTTGAGAGCCGGGCCCGTGCCGCGATAGGCGACCGCGTTGAGCTTCGACACGCCCATCTGCGCTTTCAGGAGCACGCAGGTGGTGAAGGCCGTCGAGCCGACGCCGGCATGCGCCTGATTCACCTTGTCGGGGTTGGCCTTCACGTAGGCGACGAACTCGCGCAGGTTGTTGGCCGGAAAGTCCTTCTTGGTGACGATCACGATGGGCGTGATGCCGGCCACGCCGATCGGCGTGAAGTCCGTGACGGGATTGTACCTCAGGTTCGGGTAGAGCGCGGGCGCTGCGGCATGCGTGCCCATCTGGCCCATGATCAGCGTGTAGCCATCCGGGGCAGCTGCCGCGACGCGTGCCGTGGTGGTGGTGCCGCCGGCGCCGGCGACGTTCTCGATGATGATCTGCTGGCCAAGCGTCTTCGACATGTGCTCGGAGACGATGCGGGCGATGACGTCCGTCGGACCGCCTGCGGCGAAGGCCACCATCATGGTGATCGGCTTGTTGGGGTAGGCCTGCGCCTGGGCGCCATTGGAAAGGGCAAGACTGGCGGCGATGGCTGCTGCGCCGAGGGCGGCGCGGCGGGTCAGGGTCGTCATGGGTGGTCCTCCGGGGATGGTCGGTGCTTCTTGTCCTGCGAGCGCACCGCACTTCGGCGATGTCTCATGTGGCTGTGCATACAAATAGGGCTTCGACCGCAAAATCGAAGCCCTGTTTGTGACAATCTGAAAACGTGGTTGTCAGCTGTTCTCGGTGAACACCACATCGCGCTTCTTCGAGATCGACGGCAGCAGCGCCACCACCAGGATGACAAGCGCCACCAGCAGCAGCCCCGCCGAGATCGGGCGCTCGACGAAGGTCATGAACGAGCCGCGGCTGATGATCAGCGCCTGCCGCATCTTCTCCTCGAGCAGCTTGCCCAGCACGTAGCCCAGCAGCAGGGGTGCGGGCTCGAAGCCGAACTTGACCAGCGCATAGCCGAACAGACCGAAGAAGGCCGTCATCGCCACATCGACCGGCGAGTTGTTGATCGAGTAGATGCCAATGCAGCAGAACAGCAGGATCGCCGGGAACATCAGCCGGTAAGGCACCTTGAGCAGCTTCACCCAAAGCCCGATCAGCGGCAGGTTGATGATCAGCAGCATCAGGTTGCCGATCCACATCGACGCGATCATGCCCCAG
>JAPLOW010000204.1 GCA_026400555.1 Hyphomicrobiales bacterium | reverse complement strand
TCAGCAAGACCAACCTCTTCACCCGGCGCGGCGACTTTGACTTCGACAACAACGGCTACCTCGTCAACGGCGCCGGCTACTTCCTGAAGGGCCTCAGCGTCGACCCCTCAACCGGTGCGCCAACCTCGTCGGAGGCCGGTGTTGTCCGCATATCGAATGAAGCCCTGCCCCCGAAGGCGACCACGGAGATCGAATATGGTGCGACGCTGCCCGCGACGCCGCAGACGGGCAACTGGCAGGCGCAGAACGGTGCCCCTGGCTCTGAGTTGATCGGCGGTGTTGCGAACTTCCCCGGCAGCACGGCCGTCTTCCCGGCACAGGTTGTGGCATCCGATACGGCGACACTTGAGGCCAGGACGATCCAGGGCGGCACAATCACGGCCTATGACTCGCTCGGTCGCTCGGCTCCCGTCAAGCTGGCCTGGGCCAAGGAGGTCGCCGGCCTCGGAACGGACAGCTGGGGCCTGTATGTCCAGACCAATCCGGCCGCCACCGGCGCCACCGCGATGTGGAGCCGTACGCCCGGCAACTTCACCTTTGACGCCAATGGCAACCTGACCTCAAGCGCCAATGTGACGCTGCCGCCGATCACCATCAACGGCCTCACCCTGACCGGCATCCAGCTCAACGCCGGCGCCACCGGCAACAGCATGAAGCAGTTCGGCTCAGGCCTGAACGGCCAGATCGAAGCGAGCGGCATCCGCCAGAACGGCTATGCGCCCGGCGTGCTCCAGCGCACGGCCGTTTCCGATGATGGCCGCGTCATCGGCACCTATTCCAACGGGAAGGTCGCCACGCTGGCGCAGCTTCTGACAGCACAGTTCGCCGCGCCGAATGCGCTGAAGCGCATCGAAGGCGGCGCCTTTGCCGAGAGCGCGGAATCCGGCCTGCCCCTGGTCGGATCGGTCTCTGCGGGCGGCACGCAGCTCGTGGGCGGCTCGATCGAGCAGTCCAACACGGACATCGCCGATGAATTCTCGAAGATGATCGTCACGCAGCAGGCCTACTCGGCCAACACGCGGGTCATCACCACCGCGCAGCAGATGCTGTCCGACGTGATCAACATCATCCGCTAATTGCGGCAAACGACTGCGGAAAGGACTGACAGATGGGTCTTGGCAATGTCATGAGCAATGCCCTGTCCGGCATGCGGGTGACGCAGTCGGGGCTTGATGTTGTCTCGCAGAACATTTCGAATGCGGATTCAGTCGGCTACATCCGCCGGCGGGTCGATTCCGTCGAGCAGCCGCTCGGCAACCTTTCCGGCAATGCCCGCGTCAACGGCGTGCAGCGCATGCTCGACAAGGTCGTGCAGCGCCAGCTCTGGAGCGAGACATCGGGGGCTGGCTATACATCGGCCCGCGCCAACATGCTCAAGGGCCTCGATACACTTTATGGTGCGCCCGACTCGGCGAGTTCCCTCGGCGCAACCCTATCGCGTTTCACCCAGTCGCTGCAGCAGCTCAAGAGCGATCCGGCCAACTACACGCTGCGCACCAATGTCGTGTCGAGCGGCCAGGACATGGCAGCCCGCCTCCGGACCTTGTCTGACGGGGTACAGGAGTTGCGGACGCAGGCGGAGAGTCGCCTCAGCGCCTCCGTCACGCGCGCCAACGACCTGCTCAGCCAGATCAAGGGCGTCAACAGCAATATCCTGGAAAGCGAAAACCTGACTGGCGCTGCCGCCTTGCGTGACCAGCGTGACCGCCTTGTCACGGAACTGTCGGGGCTCATCGACATCCGCACCACCGAAGACCAGGCCGGTGGCATCAACATCTTCACCACCGGCGGCACGACCCTGTTCACGGGCTCCAACCCGACAAAACTGACGTTCGAGCGATCATCTTCACTGGGCCCCGACCAGCTCTGGAACGCGGATCCCAGCCTGAGCGGTGTCGGCAGCATCAAGGCGGTCAACGAGTTCGGCGTATCCGTCGATTTGATCGCCAGCAACGCCATAAGGTCCGGCGAGATCGCGGCACTCGTCGAGATCCGTGACAAGACACTGGTGGAAGCCCAGAACCAGCTCGACGAACTCGCCGCCAACATGGCAAGTGCGCTTTCAGACCGCGAGGTGGCTGGCACGGCGGTGACAGCGGGCGCCGCAACGGGCTTTGATGTCGAAACAGCCGGGCTGCTGTCCGGCAACCAGATCACGCTCGAGTACACAGACAGCACGACAGGCGCCAGGGGCCGGTTCACGCTTGTGCGCGCCGACAGTGCGGCAGCGGTCTCGACGATTGCCGCCTCCGGACTGAGCTCGGCCGACAACCGTGTCGTCGGCATCAATTTCTCGCTCGGCATGGCGTCTGTCGTCTCCCAGATCCAGACGGCGATCAGCCCTGGCTTCACCGTCACCGCAACGGGCTCGGTGCTCCGCATCGTCGATGACGGCGCCGGCAACACGCGCGACGTCACCGGCCTGACGGCACGTCCCACGACCACCACCTTCGCAAGCACCGCCCCTGGCGGAAGCCCCGAAATGCCCTTCTTCACCGACCGGACAGCGCCATCCGGCATCTTCACAGGGTCATTCGAAGGCAAGCCGCAGACAAGAGGCCTAGCATCCCGCATCGAGGTGAATGCCCTGGTGGTGCAGGATCGCTCGCGCCTCGTCCAGTACCAGACCGGGCCAGCGACGCCACAGGGCGACCAGACGCGCGCGGACATGATGTACCAGCGCCTCACGACGCAGGTCCGGAACTATTCACCCCAGACGGGTGTCGGCGGCACCGCTTCGTCCTATCGCGGCACGGTGACGGATTTCGCCAGCCGCATCATCGAGACGCAAGGCAACACGATCGAGGGCGCTCTCGGGCTCGATGAAGGGCAACAGATCGCCCTGAAGGCGATCCAATCGCGCTTCTCCGAGACATCGGGCGTCACCATCGACCAGGAGATGTCGAATCTGGTCGAGCTGCAGAACGCCTACGCCGCCAACGCCCGTGTCATCTCCGCCGTCCGCGAACTGCTCGACGTGCTGCTGCGGATGTGATGCACATGAGGACAACCCGCCATGGCCATTGACCCGTTCATTCCCGGCTCGAACAGCGCCCGCAACAACGGCGCCCTGTTTGTGCAGATGCGCGCGCAGCTTGAAGACCTGCAGCGGCAGATCGGCACCGGCAAGAAGGCCGAGACATTCGCTGATCTCGGTCTTGATCGGCGCACCAGCCTGGACACGCGCAGCAAGATGGCGACGATCGAGGGCTGGAACAAATCGATCGAACAGGGCGACCTGCGCATCCGCTTCATGATGCAGAGCATCGAAGGCTTCGCCAAGAACGCCTCCGACAGCAAGGTCTTTGCCCGCAGCGGAACCTACTCCCTGAACGCGAATGGTCAGGCGTCGGGGCAGGTTCTGGCGACCGACAGGCTGTCGCAGTCCATCGACATGCTCAATGTCGATGTCGGCGGGCGCTACCTGTTTTCCGGCCGCAGCCACGACGTGAAGCCTGTGGAAGCCTTCAGCGTCATCATGAAGGATGTCGGCAGCTCGGGTCCGGCGGGCGTAAAGACCTTGATTTCGGAACGCCAGCAGGCCGATGCGGGTGTCGGCAATCTTGGCCGCCTGACCAATACTTTGGCAGGCTCTACCGTAACAGTGGCACGCGAGGCGTCCGACCCGCCCTATGGCTACACGATTGCTTCGACGTCGAGCACGAGTCCAAACATCACCGCCGCGCTCGCAGCGGGACCGCCCGCCAGTGCGAGCTTCAATGTCGCAACCAATCCGACGGCCGGCGACAAGATCACGCTGACGCTCAACCTGCCCGACAGCACCACGGTCGACATCACGCTCGAGGCAAGGCCGGCCAGCGCTCCCGGCGCCGCCGAGACCGGCTTCGTGATCGGCGCCAGCGCGGCGGCTACTGCCGCCAACCTGCAGGCCTCGGTTACGGCAGCGCTGCAGAAGCAGACCGCCACCTCGCTCGGTGTTGCATCGGCGATGGTCGCCACGCGCGATTTCTTTGCCGGCAGCAGCACCAATCCGCCCCTGCGCGTGCCGGGACCCAGCTTCGCCACGGCGACAGCACCGCCTGCGCCGAGCGCGGCGGGCGCAACCGTGATCTGGTACAAGGGCGATGACAGCACAGCGGTCCAGGCCCGGAACACCGCCAATGTTCAGGTCGATGAATCGCAGACCGTCGCCGCAGGCGCGCGGGCCAACGAACAGGCCTTCCGCGAGGGCCTGACCTCGCTGGTGGTCTTCGCCACAACCATCTTCTCGACCAGCGATCCGAACTCGGCCGCCCGCCATGAAGCCATGGCGGACCGGGTCGGGACCGGCCTGTCCTTCAACAACGTCCAGTCGCCGGAACACATCGCCATCGAGATTTCCGCCGCCCAGTCGGCCATGAAATCTGCGACGGAGCGCCACAAGATCTCGACGAACTTCCTCGAATCCGCCCGCGCAAGCGTCGAGGACCCCAACGATTCAGAAGTAGCCGCAGCCCTGCTGGCGATGCAGACCCGTATGCAGGCGAGCTACCAGACAACTTCGATCCTCTCGAAGCTGAGCCTGACGGACTACCTGCGCTGATCCGTGAGATCAGGCCACCGGCTCTTGGGCCTTGGCCGATAGCAGACCTGAGGCGACGTCACCCAGCGTGGGCGGCTGGCTTTCGACAAAGGGCAGCGGCCTGCACACCGACAGGGCCGCAAGACCGAAACGGGCGGTCATCAGCCCGTTGAGGACGCCCTCGCCGAGCTTCGCCGACAGCCTTGCGGCAATCCCCTGCCCGACAAGCTGCTGGATGACCGCATCGCCCGCCGCGAGCCCCCCGGTCACCAGCAGATGCGCGATGCTGGCCCGCGCCAGCCGCATCAGGCCGAAGAAGCCGGGACGCCCGCCATAGATGCGCGTCACGCTCATCAACAGGCGCGCGCCGGCAAAGACGACAAAGACCAGATCGATCAGCGCGCGTGGACTGACCGCCGTCACCACCGACACCTGCCGCGCCGCCCTGGCGATCTCGTCCGCGGCCAGCCTGTCGAGCGGCTCGAGCAGTTCGCGTTCGGCCAGTGCGAGAATGTCGCGCGCGTCGGTCATGCCGGGCAGCGCCGCCGCGAACCGGGCCCTGCCGGAGGCGGTCTCGGGCCGGCTCTGCTGCAGCGCGACAAGCACCCCGCAGACGCGCCGGGCCTCGTCGCCGGAACGCGACACCAGCACCGCAGCGGCATCGGCCTTCAGCCGCTCGATCCGGCGTTCGCGCAGGAGATTCCGAACGAAGCGGATGACGATCACCAGCATGGTGACCGCGATCACAGCGGCGAGGGCGATAGCGATCAGGCCGAGAACGTCGGAAGCGCGGATCGCATTGATCACCGCATCCTGGGCCCACATCAGCACTGAAACGCTGGCAAGGCCCGCCAGCGATGTGGCGAGGACATAGGCCCAGCGCACGTCACGACTGCGTCGGGGCGGAACGGCAACACTCTCGGTCTCGCTGGCGTCGGCTTCCGGCACAATGGCGACCTTGCGGTCACTCGCCGCAAGCTCGCC
>JAPLOW010000107.1 GCA_026400555.1 Hyphomicrobiales bacterium | reverse complement strand
TCGCGGATATGGCCTTGGCGCGCTCGGAGGGGTCGCCGCAACGGTTCTACAGCATGTCCGCGCAGATCCGCACCGAGCGGAAGGCCTATTACGACACACTGGAAGCCACGCAAAAGGGCGACATGGACATCACGCCTTGGCTTGCATGGTTCCTAGCCTGCCTTGGTCGCGCCTTCGAAGGGGCAGAGGCAACGCTTGCATCAGTCATGGCCAAGGCACGTTTCTGGGAGCGGCACCGCGATGCACCGTTCAACGATCGCCAGCGCGCGATCATCAACCGGCTGCTGAATGGCTTCGAGGGCAAGCTCACCTCGTCGAAATGGGCGCTGCTGGCGAAATGCTCGCAGGACACAGCCCTACGCGATATCGACGATCTCATGGCGCGAGGCGTTGTGGCCAAGGATGCCGCCGGTGGCAGGAGCACGAGCTATTCGCTGGTGATCGCGTAGCGCCCCAATGTAGGGTTTGTGCAGCTTCCCGACATTCAGGAGCGCGGCACGGGCTGGCTGCCCTCGCAGTATGCACCCCACTCGTCCATCAGCTTCCGGCGCTTCTCGAACAGGTCACCCCGGCGATAGGCCGCTTCCGCCTTGTTGTTGATGACGTGGGCCAGCGCCGCCTCACAAACCTCATTCGGAAACTCGGTGCATTCCGCCGTCCAGTCACGAAAGGCGGACCGGAAGCCATGGACCGTGATGTCGGTCAGCTCCATCCGGCGAAGCACCATGGTCATCACCATGCCGGAGACAGGCTGGTTCGCTCTCATGCCGGGGAAAACGAAATCGCTGAGCCGAACCTCGGCGAGCTTGCGAAGGATGGCGACGGCGCGGGCAACGAGGGGAATACGATGCTCTCGTCCCGCCTTCATCCGTGCGGCGGGAATGGTCCAGACCGCCTTGTCGAGATCAAATTCCTTCCATTCCGCCTTGAGGACTTCACTGGTGCGGGACGCCGTAAGGATCGTGAATTCCAGCGCCATCGCACCGAGCGATTCAGTCTCTCTGACCTTCGCAATAAAGGCTGGAACCTCGTCGAACGGCATCGCTGCATGATGGCCGCGTGTGAGCTTCGCCCGCTTGGGCAGAACGTGATCGAGATGGCCGCGCCAGCGCGCCGGGTTCTCACCGCTCCGCCAGCCGCGCACCTTGGCGTAGTCGAGCACGCGCTCGATCCGACCTCGGAGGCGGGAAGCTGTCTCAGGTATCTTCGGCCAAAGCGGCTTGAGTACGGACAGGACTTCGGTCGTTTCGATCTTGTCGATCCGCAGCTTCGCGATCGCGGCGCTGTGAGTTGAGAGCGTTACGCGCCACTGCTCGACATGCTTCGGGTTCCGGAATTGGGGCGCCATCGTGTCGACGAACATGTCGGCGGCTTCGGCGAAGGTCGGCACCTGCTTCTGCCTCGCCTCGCGCTTGACCGCCTTCTTCTTTTCGAGCGGGTCAGCACCGGCGTTGATCGCCTTGCGCTTCTTGTTCGCCAGCTCCCGCGCGTCTGCCAGCGAGACGTCCGGATAGACGCCAAGGCCGAGTTCGGTGCGCTTGCTGCCGCGCCGGAAGATATAGGCCCAGCGCCGCCGCCCGGTCTCGGTGACGAGGAGGTAAAGGCCGCCACCGTCGCTATGCAGGCCCGGCTTGGCCGTCTCAACGCCGCGAACAGTCAGCTTCGAGGTTGTCCGCATGCCCTGCCCTACTCAACACGGCCACGCGACCCTAACCGCAGCCCCCAAATATGCGACCCTAACGCCGACCCTAACCTCAACCCTAACTTCGGCGTCAGCTCAAAACAATCGACATAAATCTGCGATGGAGGAATTTAGACAAATAGCTGTTATCGCTCCACAAATTAGATTTCTGCACTTGGAGCACATGAGACCACATCGGACCACATAAAATGGCGGAGACCAAGACTCCCTCTCCGCCACCATCTTCTGTATAAGCCTCTGAAATTGCTGAGATAATGCCGAATTAATCGGCGCTCGTATCCTAGCTGCCCCATAACCTGCCCCACAAACGCCTCCCGCAAGAGCTTGTTGGTGACCAGTACGCGCACGCAATACGCGTACGCGCGCGTATTGCTTTGCCGCCAGCCGGTGTTGAACGGCTGCGAATTTGATAAGCTGTCCGCGAAGGACAAAAGGTGTTGGCATGGGTCGAGGCGGAAAGCGCGCAGGTGCAGGAAGAAAGCCAAACGACCTCGATTTCTCGTTATCGATTGGCCGTCATTGCATGGGCTTGGCCCGGCAAGAGATTATCGCTTATGCCGAGGGGAAGTCACAGGGTGACCCAGATTTGATCCATACGAACAACGAAATCTCAAGAGCGCGGGAGGCCGTACGAAGTGACCCGGCATGCATCGACGCGCTAGAGAATTTTCAGCTAAGTCTTGACGATAAGGCGATGGATTATGGCCTCGCTGAGCCTGACGACCGGCAAATCTCTGATGTCACTCAAGTCGGGATGCTGTTTCGTGAAAAAGCAATGTCACCCGGCACGAGAGACCGGATCATTGCGCAGACCCAACAGGTTTTCGCGGCGGGAGGCGTGACGCTTACGCCATCACGAATCAGACGATGCTGGACGCTGGCCAACGATGAAGCCCGCCGGGAAGAAGAGCACAACATGAGGCTTGCCCGCGAGGCTTCTGACCAAGAACCTGAAGAATAAGGGCTTTATTCGCTTTCTTGCTGCCTGATGGGCGGCCTTGTTTGAATAATGCGCGAGCAAAAAAGCCATTCGTGAGGGCGTGTCATTGTCCGCTTGCACGCCGGAGCTTGTTCCGGCGTGAACCGAAAGGACAGCCCCGAATGGCGCAACTTGCCCAAGATCAGGCTACGGCGATGGCATACAAAATCGCAGATGTGACCACCCGAACCGGCATTGGCCGAACAACCTTATTCAACCTTATCCGGGATGGCCGCTTGCGCGCGGTCAAGGTTGGCAGCCGGACGCTGATCCGGGCCGATGATCTGGCGGACTTTCTCGCCAGCCTGCCCGATGCACGCGGCGGCAAGGCCGCCTGAAATGAGCACGACGAATAAGAAACCCGGCGAGCGTTACAGCGCTGCGCCGGGTCGCGTCCAACCTTTCCAGCGGTAGGAAATCCACGCCTTGAAACAGTATCACAAACCCGGCTTGACCGGGAAGGGCGGAGCTTTGCCCTTGTCCAGCCTTCCGCTTTTCTTTTGGGCAGCCAATGCGGCGGGCGAACCGCCAGCGCCGCCACCACCACCGCCCCCGTCACCGCCACGCGCCACTCTGGCGCTGGCACGCACCGCACGCCTTCCGCTGCACATCGCAGCCGTCTTTGCCGTCAATCACAACCTTGGAGGACATGAAGCATGGTGAAGCTTAAACGTGGCTTTCCAATCGTTCTGGCGCGGATCGTCGATGGTCCGGCCATCGTGGCAACCGGTCGCGAAGGGGAAACCCTGTTGCGCCTTGTCGAGAAGGGCAGCCGTGGCTTGCGGGCCTATGACTTCGCAGGCGGGCCACCCTTTCGCCTTGGCGCTTACATCCACGATCTGCGCGGGATGGGTCTCGCCATCCGCACCGACCGCGAAGAACACGCGACCGGCTGGCATGCTGTTTACGTGCTCGAAACCGCCGTTCGCATCGTCAAGGTCGATGATGGCCAGCCGAAAGGGCAAGCAGCATGACGGCTCACATCCTGGACTATCCAAATACAGCCCCTAGGGCGGGAGAGGACAGGGCTTCGGCCCTGTCCGCCAACTGCCTAGCCAAAATCATTCAAGGCCACTCACAGGGCCTTCCTGAGTCACGGAGGGGCATCCCGTGACAACGGCAACCAAATACAAGGACAAACCGCATGCCCGCATCTACACCGAATGGACGCGCGTTCCAGCGTGGCAGAATATATCCGCACATGCCAAAGCGCTGTTGGTGGATGCGTGTTCCACGTGATGGTGGGCACGGTTTCCAGCGGATGGTGGGCAGTCATTCCACGCGATCGTGGGCAGTCATTCCACGCGATCGTGGGCACCTGCGTTCTGGTTGTTTTTTGGCCGACAGTTTTGCTGGGCTACGCGGCCCTCGTGATGAACGAGGGACCCGCCTATGCCGACCGAGAGACTGTCGATGCGCCGTATTCGAGACCTGCTACGACTGAAGTATGCCCAAGGCCTGAGCAGCCGCGCGATTGCGTCGTCGCTGTCGATATCGAAGGGGGCGG
>JAPLOW010000046.1 GCA_026400555.1 Hyphomicrobiales bacterium | reverse complement strand
GCACGGATCGAAACCCCCGGCCGCACAAGAAATGGCGTCAGCGCCACACCGGCCAGGAGCCCGCCAAGATGGGCGAACCACGCCACCGCCGCAACGCCGCCCCAGAAGGCCTGTACGATCTGGAACGCGATCCAAGCGCCGATGGCGACCCAGGCCGGCACCGTCACCGGCACGAACTTGAGCACAAGGCCGAAAATCCGCTCCTTGGGAAACAGCAGCAGGTACGCGGCGACAACTCCGGAGATCGCGCCGGAGGCCCCGATCAGCGGCTGGATCGACTGCGGGTTCATCGCCGCATGGGCAAAGGCCGCCAGGATCCCGCAGAGCAGGAAAAAGATCACGAACCGGACATGGCCCATCATGTCTTCGACATTGTCGCCAAACACCCACAAAAACAGCATGTTGCCGATCAGATGCGCAAAACCGCCATGCAGGAACAGGCTGGTGACGGGTGACAGCCATGGCGGCGCCTGGACAAGGTCGGAAGGCAGGAAAGCGTCACCGAGGACGACTTTCGGAATGATCCCGAAGCCCGCCGCCAGCAGCGGCTCGACCGGCGGCAACAGGCCGCCGACAGAGGCAAGATGGAGCACGCTGCACAGCGCAATGATGCCCCAGCCGACGAAAGGAGCTTTCACGCTGCGCAGCGGCACGCCGTCGTGGAGGGGGAAGAACACCGTGCCAACGCCTTCGTGCTAGCGGTTCTTGCCCGGCACCCAGAGCACGTCGCCCGAGGCCTTGTTGTTGAGGTGGCGGGAGGCCACGAACAGGAAATCCGACAGCCGGTTCATGTACTTGAGGGCCGGGTCGGCGACCCGCTCGCCCTCCGCATGAGACAGTTCCACCATCAGCCGCTCGGCCCGGCGCGAGACCGTGCGCGCGAGGTGCAGGTACGCCGCCCCCGCCGTCCCGCCTGGCAGCACAAAGGAGCGGAGCGGAGCGAGCGCGCTGTTCAACGCGTCGATCTCGCGCTCGAGCCGCTCCACCTGTGTGTCGATGATCCGCAGCGGCTCCCAGTCCAGCTTCTTGCCGGTATCGGGCGTGGCGAGTTCGGCGCCAAGGTCGAACAGGTCATTCTGGATGCGTCCGAGCATCGCGTCGACATGCGGGTCCTCGCTCAGGACATGCAGCCGGGCCAGCCCGAGCGTTGCATTGGTCTCATCGACAGTGCCGAAGGCCGAGATGCGCAGATCGAACTTGGGGCGCCGGTCCCCCGTCGCCAGCGCCGTGGTGCCCTTGTCGCCGGTGCGGGTGTAGATGCGGTTTAGAACGACCATGATCGGATGCCTTGCCGGAGTGGGTGGAATGACGTGTTCAACGGCGACGCGGTCGCCTTGCCCTGCCTGATCAACTGTTGCGCCACCAGATCACGCCCATGATGATGATAATTGCGGCGAACTGCAGCAGCACGCGCAAACGCATCAGCGTCTGCGAACGGCTCGGAGAGCCGCCGCGCATCATGTTGACAAGGCCGAGCACGAGGACAACGGCGACCGCCCCGACGGCGACGGGCACCAGCGCATTGATGAAGCTGTTCATGGCAGCGTCTCTAGCCGTAAAATCCGGCGCTGCGAAGGGCGGCTGAAGCGCGCATCAGTTCCGGCGCAGCAGACGTTCGAGATATTCGAGTTCTTCCTGTGGGCGCAATGTCTCCCCGAGGCGTCGGCGCAGCTCTTCAAGGATGCGGCGCGCCCTGACCTGCGGCGCCTCCCCGGGCACGCGCGTGTCGCCGGAAACGATGCCGCGGCTTGATTCGCGCTGGTTGCCCTCGCGCCCCAGCGGATCGCGCTGCTGTGTCTGCCGGCTGGCGGCGCGGTCGCGGCCATTCTGCTGCGGATCGCCGTCGGCCATGCCTTCGCCATCACCGTCGCCCTGACCCTCCTGCTGCATCTGCTGGGCGAGTTGCTGTGCACCGTTGCGCAAGCCATCAAGCGCACGGCCTTGCGCCTCCGCCGCGCCGTTCATGTCGCCCTGGCCCAGTGCACCCTCGGCTTCGCCCATGGCCTGCTCGGCATCGCCCAGACCCTGCTGGTTCGGCACGCCCATGCCCTGCATGCGGCGCTGCATCTCACGCAGCCGGTCACGCAGCTGCTGTTGGCGCTGGGCCAGCTGATCGCGGCCCTGCTGGCCCTGCTGCTGACCCATCTGCCCGTCCTGGCCCTCCTGCCCGTCCTGGCCTTGCTGACCCTGCTGGCCGCGCTGCTGCTGGCCCGGCTGCCGTTGTCCTGGCTGGCGCTGCCCCTGCTGCTGGCCGCGCTGGTTGGGCTGCGCCCGCTGATTGCGCTGGTTGCGCTGCTCCTGGCCGTCCTGGAAGGTCTCGTCACGCAATTCCTGCTGCTCGCGCGTCAGCTTGTCGAGTTCGCTCAGCTGGTTCTGCATTTCACGCTGGCGCGGGTCCATCTGACCCGGCCTGGCCTGCTGCAGGTTGCGCATCAGGTTGTTGAGTTCGTTCAACAGGCGCTGCGCCTCCTCGGTCTCGCCGCGCTTGTTGAGCTCGTCGATGCGGTTCAGCATGTTGTTGAGGTCGCGCGGCGTGATGGTCCGGAAATTCTCCGGCATCTGGCTCATCTCGTTCTGCCGACCGTTCTGCTGGTCACGCTGCATCTGCTCGGCCAGCTCGCGCATGTAGCGGTTCATCGCCTCGCGCAATTCCTGCGTCAGGCGCGACAGCTCCTGCTGGTCGGCGCCGCGTTCCATGGCCTGCTGCAGTCGGTCCTGCGCGGCGCGCAGCTGCCGCTCGGCGTCCGACAGGTCGCCATCTTCCAGCAACAAAGCCATCTGCCACAGGTCGTCAACGACTTCGATCAGCCCGGCATCGTTGCGCGCCAGCCTGAGCTTGTCCGCGATGATCCTGAGGCCGAGATAGATGCCCGGCTCCTTGGTGAACTCTGCCGGCTCGATCAGGAAGGCGTCGAGCGCAGTCTGCACGCGGGAGCGCTCGGTCACGTCAAGAACCAGCCAGCGGCGGGTTTCGATCAGCGCCCGCGCCAGCGGCTTGTTGAAGGCGCGCTGCGGCAGCGTCACCTCGCGCACATCGCTGACGCCTTCCTGCCCGGCATCATCGCGCGCCGTCAGCGTCATCCGCACCCGTGCCCCCGCCCAGGGATGCTCGGCCAGTTCAAGAGCCGTCTTGATGTCGGCCTCGCCGCTGGAATCGCCCGGCGCCGGCAGGGGGGTCCGCGGCGGCTCGATCAGCGGCCGCGCCCCGGGACGGGCGACGGCGCTGAGCGGCAAGAAGCCGGCCTCGACCGACGCCACGCCGTAATCGTCTCGCGCCCGGTACGTCACGGTGAGCTGCCCGCGCTGACCGGCCTGCGGCGGTTCCGTCATCTCGATCACAGGCGGGCGGTCCGGGACCATGCTGATGGCAACATCCCCGCCCGGCATGCCCTTGCCGCCAAGCCGGATCACGCCATCGCCGGTCACCGCGAAACGTCGCTCGACGCCCTGACGCACACCAGCGGGAACCGGCATCGCCTCGAGCCCGCCGGTCCCCTCGATGGTGACCTCCGGTGCACCCGACACCCGGACGATCACCGTGGACTTGGCCGGAGCGCGGATCGGTCCGTCACCACCCGAAAAGCTCAGCAGGATGGGCGGCAGCCGGGTGTAGCCGGGAGGATCAATCCAGCCGTCGATCCGGATCTGGGCGGAGACGGGTTGCGGTGCGCTCCAGACGAAGGCGCTGCCGAGCCTGAAACCCGCTTCGGGACCGGCCACGAAGAAAGCGGCGACCGCCGCAAGCACAGGCACGAGCCGGAAGGCGAGCCGGTCGATCCGCGCCATGCCGGGGGCCGGGACGGCGACCTTCAGGGCGGCAATGTCGCGCCGCTGGCGCTCAAGATGCGCCTTCCACAGGGCCTGAGCAAAGGGATCGGCGCCGCCGATCGCGATCGTGTCACGCAGGCTGGCAGCCGGACGATGGCCATCCGGGGCGGATTTGTCGAGTCGCGCGAGCGCATCAGCCTCGCTCGGTCGGCCAAGTCGGAGCGCCGGGACAAGACTTGCGAGCAGCGCAACCGCAAACAGGATACTGCCCAACAGGCGACCGGACGGCGGCAGGGTAAGCCACAGACCCAGCCAGGAAGCTGCGAGAAAGACCATGATGACCGAGAGTGGCAGCCAAAGCTGAGGCCAGAGCGTCTCCCAGCGCAGCGCCAGCCGGGAACGGGCGACAAGGCCGCCGAGTGGATCGCCGCCGACGCGTCCGCCGCGACCGTGCCCCGCACCCGGGGCCACGACCGGTCGCTCAGTTGCCAAAGGCAGTTGGGGCCGGTCCGCCATCGCTCGCTTGTCCTTCCGCAGGCTGGCTGCCCGCAAACGAACCATCAGCGTAGCATGTCAGGACGGCTTGGCCAGTCCCGGCGACATCATGTCCTCAGCCGAGCCAGGCCGGAACGCGATCAAGCCCGATCACATCATCGTAATCCGGACGGGGCCTGACCACAGCGAACCTGTCGCCATTGACCAGAACCTCCGGTATGAGCAGGCGTGTGTTGTAGGTTCCGGACTGGACGGCACCATAGGCCCCGGCGCTCATCACGGCGAGAAGGTCGCCAGCAGCCACACGGGGCAGATCACGCCCGAGCGCCAGATAGTCTCCGGTCTCGCAGACCGGGCCGACCACATCGACCACCATGCGCGGCGTCGACGGCTCGGCCTCGACGATGGGCTTGATGGCATGGTGCGCCTCATAGAGCGTCGGCCGGATCAGGTCGTTCATCGCCGCATCGACGATGACGAAGGTCTTGTCCTCGCCCTGCTTGACATAGATCACCGAGCACACCAGCACGCCCGCATTGCCGACGATCAGCCGTCCCTGCTCGAACATCACCTTGAGCCCGAGCGGATCGGTGTGCTTCCTGATCACGGCGGCGAAGGCGTCCGGACCCGGCGGAGGCTGGTTATCCTCGCGATAGGGAATGCCGAGCCCGCCGCCAAGGTCGATATGATGCAGATCGTGGCCGTCCGCGATCAGGTCGCGCGCCAGTTCGCTCAGCAGCCGCGTGGCGTCGTCGAAGGGCTGCAGGTCCGTGATCTGGCTGCCGATATGCATGTCGACGCCGGTGATCCTGAGGCCCTTGAGCCCCGCCGCCCAGGCATAGATGCCGCGGGCCCGCGAGATCGGCACGCCGAACTTGTTGTCGAACTTGCCGGTCGAAATCTTGGCGTGGGTCCTGGCGTCGACATCGGGGTTGATCCGGAAGGAGACCGGGGCCCGCATGCCCTTGGACAGCGCCACCTCTGACAGAACTTCCGCCTCGGGTTCGGACTCGATGTTGAAGCAAAGGATGCCCGCCTCGAGCGCCGCGGCCATCTCCGCGCGCGTCTTGCCGACGCCCGAAAAGACGATGCGCTCGCCCGGCACCCCTGCGGCCAGCGCCCGCTTCAGCTCGCCGAGCGAGACGATGTCCATTCCGGCGCCCTCGCGTGCCAGCGTCTTCAGGACCGCCTGATTGGAATTGGCCTTCATGGCGTAGCAGACCAGCGCGTCTGCTCCGGCAAAAGCGTCGCGGAAGACGCGGTAGTGCCGGACCAGGGTTGCAGTCGAATAGCAATAGAACGGCGTCCCGACCTCTGCCGCGATCTGCGGCAGGCTGACGTCCTCGGCGTGCAGCACGCCTTTCCGGTAGGCAAAGTGATGCATCGTGCCGGCGCCTAGAGCAGGGGGTCGAGGATGAAGGGGGTCTTCGGCGGCGGCGAGCGGCGCAGATTGCGCGAGGTGCTGCGCAGACCCGCCGCCCCGGCGGAGATGGTCTGCGGGCCGACCGGCGCCACCGTCGCCCCCGGCAAGGACGGCTGCATGCTCGGGGTCGACGGAACGCCGAGGTCAGCGTTCTGCGATGTCTCGGTCTCGCGCGCCGGACGAAAGGTCGGCGAGCCGCCAAGCGTCGAGCTGTTCTCGGCGGTCGCGGCGCGCTGCTTGTCCTCCGCCCCCGGCGGCGGCTCAAGCGGCCCGCGCCTGCCGCAGGCGGACGCCAGCAGGGCGCAGGCGAGGACGGTCACGAGAAGGCGGGCTGAAAGCATCGGGCGCGGTGTCACAGGCGGACTTTCATGGGCGGTGCGGCAAGGAGCTATGATCGCGGCTGGCCGGATCGGATCAACCCCTGACAGCCTCTTTAGGCGAGTTTGCGGCGTCTGTCAGCTTGGCTTTGCGGCGCCGAGCCGCTTCAGCCAGTGCTGGGCCTGCGCCTTGACCAGCCGCGGCGATGTCCCGCCATGGCTGACGCGGCTCCTGACCGAGCGTTCGACACCGAGCACGGCGAACACCTCCCGCGTGATGCGCGGCTCGACCGCCTGCATCTCGGCCAGCGACAGCTTCTCGAGGCCGGTCGCCTTCTGCGACGCCAGCCCGACCAGTTTCCCGGTGACATGATGCGCATCGCGGAACGGCATCGCGAGGACGCGAACGAGCCAGTCGGCCAGGTCCGTCGCGGTGGCGTAACCCAGGCCAGCGGCGCGCTTCATCGCCTTGAGATCAGGCTCCATGTCGCGCACCATGCCCGCGATCGCGGCGAGGCAGAGCGAAAGGGTCTGCAAGGCATCGAAGACGCCTTCTTTGTCCTCCTGCATGTCCTTCGAGTAGGTCAGCGGCAGGCCCTTCATCATCGTCAGCAGGCCCTGCAGCGCACCGAACACCCGCCCCGCCTTGCCGCGTACGAGCTCCGCAGCATCCGGGTTGCGCTTCTGCGGCATGATCGACGAGCCGGTGGTGAAGCTGTCCGACAGGCGTACGAAGCCGAACTGCGGCGTTGTCCACAGCACGATCTCCTCGGCGAAGCGCGACAGATGCATGGCGGTGATCGCCGCCGCGGCAACCGCTTCCAGCGCGAAGTCACGGTCCGAAACCGAATCGAGCGAGTTGGCCGTCGGCCGCTCAAAGCCCAGGGACGCGGCGGTCTGATGCCGGTTGATCGGGAACGACGTCCCCGCCCGGGCCGCAGCCCCACGCGGGCACTCGTTCATCCGCTTGCGGGCATCGGAAAAGCGGCCACGGTCCCGGCCCAGCATCTCCACATAGGCCAGCAGGTGATGGCCGAAGGTGACCGGCTGGGCCGACTGCAGGTGCGTGAAGCCCGGCATCACCGCGCCCGCATGCGCCAGCGCCTTGGTCGCCAGCGCGAGCTGGACATCGGCAATCTGCTCGTCGATCAGATCGACCGTGTCCCGCACCCACAGGCGCATGTCGGTCGCAACCTGATCATTGCGCGACCGGGCGGTGTGCAGGCGACCTGCCACGGGGCCGATCAGGTCGCGAAGGCGGCTCTCGATGTTCATGTGGATGTCTTCGAGCGCACGCGAGAACGTGAAGCCTCCCGCCTCGATTTCGGCCTCGACCGCCTTGAGCCCGTCGGTGATTGTGGCCACATCTGAGGACAGCAGGATACCGGTCTGTCCGAGCATGGCGACATGCGCGAGCGATCCCCGGATGTCCTGCCGCCAGAGTTTCTGATCGAATCCGATGGAGGCGTTGATTTCCTCCATGATCGCGTCGGGCCCTGTGGCGAAGCGTCCGCCCCACATCCGGTTGCTCATTTTATCCTCGTCATTCTACAGCACAGGTCCATGTCGCAGGTTCTGCCCGCCCTGTCCCGCATTCCGGTCCTTGCACGAGTCGTGCTGGGGCTTGCGCTACCGCTCGGCCTCGCTTCGCTATACGTGAGCGCCCAAGATGACCGCAACCCGCAAGTGGCAGGGAGCTGCAATCCGGCACGCGATCTGGGTGCAAGCCTGTCGAAGGCCGCGACCGGCGAGATCGCGGCCTTCCAGGCGTACGCAGCGCCGCGCGCCCTGCCGCCCCTCGCCTTTCAGGACGGCGCGGGCCAGGCCTCCGGCCTGTCCGCCATGCTGGGCAAGACGGTGCTGCTCAATCTCTGGGCCACCTGGTGCGCGCCCTGCCGCAAGGAGATGCCGGCGCTGGACGCGCTGCAAGCGGAGTTCGGCGGCGCAGCCTTCGAAGTCGTTGCGGTCAACATCGACACGCGCAATCTCGACAAGCCGCGCAGCTGGCTCAGCGACAACGGCATCACGAAACTGGCCTATTACGCCGACACCGAAGCGAAGATCTTTCAGGACCTCAAGCGGGCCGGACAGGCGGTCGGCATGCCGACAACCCTGCTCATCGACGCAAAGGGCTGCAATCTCGGCGTGCTGCACGGCCCGGCGGACTGGGCCAGCGAGGACGCAAGAAGGCTGATCAGGGTCGCGCTCGGGCACTGACCGATCTCGCCCTATCGGCCAGGGGCGCGCCTGATCCGCCAGGTCAGGAACGGCGCAGCGCAACGTGCTTCACTGGCCGACAACGTGCGGTGGCTGCCATCGGGATGGATCTCTTCGAGATGGACGAAGCCCATCAGATGCAGCGCCGCGGCCGCGTCGCGGGCCGCGAAGGCGCGCGGCACGATGTCGAGGGACCCGGCCGATCCGACCGCATCAAGCAGGGCGGCGGTCTCGGCCTGCCGCGTGGCGGCGCGACGGGGAAACGGAACAACGGACGCAAGCGACGCAACGGCTTCGAACATGACTGACAACCCCAACTGCGGGGGATCGAATCACGCGCCCCGCACCGGGACATTTCGGCGAACATGGTTTCGCCTCTTCTAAACCCGTGCCGCACCGGCTGTGCCGTATCGGGGCAACGGGACGACCGGCCGGTGGCTCCCGGCCTCAGTCAGAACTTCGGCAGCAGCCGCCCTGTCCGGTCCATGTAGGCCTGATACTCGGCGCCGAAGGTTTCGAGCATGATCCTCTCCTCGTGCCCGACACGCAGCAGGTACAGAATGCCGAAGCCGACCAGGCCGGAGAAGCCGGCGATCCAGTTCGGCAGGAGAAGGGCCTGCGCCAGCGCCATCAGCCAAAAGGCCGTGTACATCGGATGGCGGATGCGGGCGTAGATGCCGGTCGTGATCAGCTTGTGATCCTCCCGCATCTGCAGGCTGACCGACCAGTAGCGGCCGAGGGCCTTGTGCGTGAGATGAAACATCACGAGGGCGACGAGCGCGACCGCGATGCCGAGCCCGCACAGCACCGGATTGGCCGGATAGTTGGCGAAACGCGGCTCGCGGAAGGCCACGAAGACGAAGGGGATGAGTCCGAGCCCGGTCAGCGAGATCGACAACCGGAATTTCTCGGCCAGCGTCATCTCATCGCGCGCGATCCGGGCCTTTCTGGCCTTGCGCTCGAACGGAACGCGCAGGACATACCAGCCCACCACGAGCGCGAGCCAACTGATACGGGCGATGATGAGCGTCATAATGGTCCTGTTGCGGTCTCGCCGATGGTCGATCGGTCCGCCGCGGGCAAGAGCGATGCCAGACCGGCTTGCGTCAAGTCCCCCTGTGTGCCGATCCAGCCCATCGCCCCGTCGCGCGAAGCGGCCAGCGCGACCGGATCGAACGGACCGCAGATCATCATGACGTAATCATAGGGCGCGCGCTTGTCATTGGCGCTGATGAACTGGCAGTGCAGCCGGAAGAAATTGAAGCGGATACTGGCGTAATACTCCCGGTTGAGCATCTGGCCGAAGCGCACCTTCCGCACGACGGGCGACCTGCCGTTAATCCCGAGCACCGCGACAGGGTCGGTGCGGAAGAAGTTCATCACATCGCTGATCGCCTGATACTCGATCCACGCAACGGAAGGAGCGGTCGCGATGAGGCCAAGCTGCGCACGCAAGCCCGAGGCCTGCCTGTGCAGCGCGATCTTGAGGATCGATGAGCCGATGGTCAGCCAGGTCACGGCCCGTGCGTTGCAGCCTGGTCCGGCGGCCTCGTCCAACATCTGCGCCGCAAGGACCGCGCCAAGACTGTGGCCGACCACGAGGACATGCCGATCCGCCGGTGTCGCGCTGACTTCGCCCGCCGCCGCCGACAGGCGCTGGGCCAGGCTCGGCTCAAAGCCCCTCACAACCTTCCGGGCGAAGATCCAGTCATCGAGAAGATGCCCGATATGGCTGTGGCCGGCGGCGCGCCATAGGCCGGCCGCGGCAAGGAGCAGACCCAGCAGAACCGACAGCCAGCCCGGACCCCCGAGCACGCTGGCCGCAAGGCCGGCCAGCAGACCGATGAGCAAGACGCCCGCGAGGGCGAAATAGGGATACAGAAAGAAGGCGGCATAGCGCCAGGCGTTGGCAAGATAGCCGCCGAGGGCGCCGTAACGGACAAAATCAAAACCAGCGGCAAGGCCGCCCCTCAGCCGCGGCCAGACGCCGGCCCTGCGCTGCGCCGCGATCAGGTCATCCCAGCGAATAAGATCATGGCGCGTTTCCACCCGCCATCCGGCACCCGCCACGGTCACAGTCCAGCTTGCCATGGAACCAACGCAAGCCAGTGGCGTTGCCTCGGCGCGGACACCCCAGCACGACGCGAAACGCGTGAGCTCCCGACGGAAGCGGGCATGGAACGTTTCGGGGCTCATCGGATCGTAGCCCCCGAAATGCAGGACCCGGCGCCGGATCACGACCGTCTCGCGGTCATCCGGCGTCAGCCCAGGCTGCTCTTTTCGCCCCGCGATGTTCACGCTACGTTAACCGCATTGACCGAATCTGGCTCCATCGCATGTCTTCCCGCCCCGGCCTTCAGCCTCCATCTCAGAGAGACAGACTGATTTCCAGCATGCCCATACCGCAAAACCGCTCCTGTCCACCGGGAAATCGGCATCGGCCCGGCTTCGCCTTCGGCCGCACCCTGCTTCTGGCCTGCGCGCTCTTGTTCACAGGGACCATCCTGATCCGGCCTGCCGATGCCCAGCAACGCCATGTCCGCAGTGGCACAGGCCAGACGGAGGTCTATCTGCTGCGCGGGCTGTTCAACGTCTTCTCGCTGGGCATGGACGAGCTTGGCCGCAAGCTGGCCGCCGCCGGGATAAAGGCCCATGTGGTCAACCATGCCGAATGGAGCTCCATCGCATCAAGCATCATCGAATCACGCAGCCGGGGACAGGGTCCGGCGCGGCTGGTGCTGATCGGTCACTCGCTCGGCGGCAACGACATCATCCTCCTGGCCGAAAAGCTTGGCCGCAACGGCGTTCCGGTCGATCTGCTGATCCCGGTCGATGCCACGGCGCCGAACCCGGTCCCGGCCAATGTCATGCGGGCGACGAACTATTTCCAGTCCAACAACGGCTTCGGCTCGCCCCTGCGCGCCGGACCCGGTTTTCGCGGGCAGCTGATCAATGCCGATCTGGTGACCAACCGCCCGGACCTGAACAGCGCCGAGCTGGGCCACACCTCGATCGACAAGAGCCCACGCATCCACCGTGAGATCGTCGGGATGGTGGCGGCCCTGGGACGGAATCCGCGCCATGTGGCGCAGCGCAAGCCGGTGCGGCCCGCAGGACAGGCCCGGACCGCGTCGGAACCGGCAGCGCCAGTGGCCGCCAGCGCCGCAGCCGCGGAAGCGGCCATGACGACAGGCACGATTCCGGCTGCGCCCCGGCCATGAGGCTGCCGGCGGGCCCCCTGCCGTTCGCCGCCGCCGTCTGTCTGATCGCGGCGCTGCTGTCGCCGACTCCCGCCGGGGCGGATGACGGACCAGCCGAGAGGTGCCTGAAAGCCAGCCCGTCACTATCGCTGGGCGCAGCTCTGCCCCGCCTGAAAGCGCGGCTCGCGGCAGGGCAGCCCGCCATGATCGTCGCGATCGGATCATCATCGACGCGCGGGGTCGGCGCCTCGAGTTGGGCGGCGAGCTATCCCGAGGTGATGCAGCGCGAGCTGGTCCGATTGCGGCCAAGCGCGCGCATCGAAATCGTCAATGCCGGCAGCAATGGCGAGACCATTGGCGGGCAATTGTCGCGGATGGCGAGCGACGCGTTGTCTCACAAGCCGGATCTGGTGATCTGGCAGCTCGGCTCGAATGACGTGGTCTGGCCGTGGGGCGGCATTTCCGAGACCACGGAAGCCAGCGTCATCGACGCGATCCGCCAGATCAGGGCAGCGGGCGCGGACGTGGTCCTGATGGACCTGCAGAACGCGCCTCTGGTGGCGGGCGCGCGTCTGGCGCCAGCCATGCTGGCTCTGACGGCGCGGGCGGCGCGAACCGGCGGCGCCGGCCATTTCCAGCGCTTCAACCTCCTCCAGCGGGCCGTGAAGGCCGGCGTTCCCCTCGCCGAGCTGACCGCTTGGGATCAGCTCCACAACACCGACGCCGCCTATGACTGCAAGGGCCGCGCGCTGGCGCGGGCCATCCACGCGGCCATGCGCTGAGCGCTGTCAGCCGGTGGCGGCCTGCTTCACCGGCAGGCCCTTTTCGGCCATCAGCTGGGCCAGTTCGCCGGACTGGAACATCTCGCGGGTAATGTCGCAGCCGCCGATGAACTCGCCCTTGATGTAGAGCTGCGGGATCGTCGGCCAGTTGGAATAGCTCTTGATGCCGTCGCGGATGGCCATGTCATCGAGCACATTGATGCCCTTGTAGGGCACGCCGAGGTAATTCAGGATCTGCACAACCTGGCCAGAAAATCCGCACATCGGAAACTGCGGCGTGCCCTTCATGAAGAGCAGCACGTCATTGGCCTTCACTTCGGCGTCGATGGTGGCGTTGATGTCGGTCATCACTCTCTCCTCAGGCAGGGTC
>JAPLOW010000078.1 GCA_026400555.1 Hyphomicrobiales bacterium | reverse complement strand
TGCGATCCGCGACATCCAGGTCCTTTGCCCCATGAACCGTGGCGGTGTCGGCGCTCACTCGCTCAACATTGAACTGCAGAAGGCGTTGAACCCGGCTGGCGAGCGCAAGGTCGAACGCTTCGGGTGGACCTTCGCCCCGGGCGACAAGGTCATGCAGATCGAGAACGACTACGACAAGGAGGTCTATAACGGCGACATCGGCTACATTGACGACGTCGATCCGGATGACGGAGAGCTCACCGCCAGCTTCGACGGCCGCACCGTCACCTATGGCTTTGGCGAGCTCGACACCCTGGTGCCGGCCTATGCGGCGACGATCCACAAATCCCAGGGGTCGGAATATCCTGCCGTCATCATCCCGGTCATGACGCAGCACTATGCCATGTTGCAACGGAACCTGCTCTACACCGGCGTCACACGTGGCAAACGGCTGGTCGTGCTGGTCGGACAAAAGAAAGCTGTCGCCATCGCGGTGAAGAACATCTCCGGACGTCGGCGGTGGTCAAAGCTGAACGAATGGCTCGGCGGCAGAATGGCCCCAGGCTCCAGATCCATGAGCCCCGCGCAATGGTAGCCCCTGGCATGCTGCAGAACCCTGCGGTCAGGAACTGGCTCGGCGGCATCGAGCCTGCCTGGACGCTTCTGGAACAGGAGAGCTTCAACCAGCTGAGGCGACGACCCTCACCAACGGCAGGACCAACCCGGCTTGCCGCCGATCTCGCGAACGGTATCAGCAACGGATTTGCCCTGGGACACGAGGACATCAACTTGCCGCAGCTTCGCGACGATCTCTTCAGGTTTGTAACGTTTTCTCGGCATGGATCGAATCCGCCTCGTTGCCATAAGACATACTTCAAGGTGGACCAATTCAATGGGAGTGGATCAGTCATGCCTGTCTTCGATGGTGATGCCAAGCATTCTTCTTTACCACACAATGGGATCGTCGCGGGCGTATACATCATCAACGCCATCTCAGAACCGATCCTCTGCCGCAGTGTTTATCTGACCAGCCCCCAAAACCCGCTCTTGCGGTCATTCTCGCGGCGGATGCGGGCCAGATACGCCTCGTGGCTCTCGTGGGTCCCGAAGCTGGCAATCATCTTTGCCAGGCTGCCGCACTCGGCAAGGTGCCGCGCGGCATGCTTGTAGCGACTGGCGCGGGCCGTCGTCAGGGTAAAATCGATCATTGCGCGCAGGACCAGAGTTGCGGCCAGCGGGTGTTTGCCGGCGAGGGCGCCCGCGGCTGGCGAGAGGATCTCGTAGCGATCCCCATCAAGCTCGGACGCCCGGTGCTCGACCAGTTTCGCGGCCCCTTCCAGTTTGGGCCACGACACCAGAAAATGCAGCGCATGATGCAGATTGCCATGGGCCATGACCAGATCGAGCGCCCGCTCCTCTGCAGAAATGTCGTCGAAATCAGGCAATCCCTTGAGATGCGCGCGCAGATGGGCTGCCGACAGGAATTGCTCGAAACAGCTCCAGCGAGCCGCTTGGGCGTCATCCTTGCGGCCCATCGCGTCCAGCACATCAATGCGGGCGTCATCCCAGGCGAAGTCGCGCCAGCCAAGTTCTTCCAGATCGCCTCGGCGGCGGGGGTGCTCGGCCGCCTCGATTGTCTGCCATGCGTCCTCAACGCGACCGGCTGCCAGTAGTCTGCGGCTGATCTTGGCCGCAATCGCAGGGACCTTCCGGGCCCTGGCGTCGTACTGGGCCATGAAGCCGTCGACATCGCCTTGGGCATCGGCGATCTCCATCAGCGCCAACCGCACGGTGTTGCCGCGCGACTGATTCTCGATCTCATCTTGGTAGACCGGTCCGCCTGAGCCGTAGGCCACTATGCGCCGGTCAGCCTTGGCCAGCTGCGGCTTTTTCTCGGCCCCATGCGCGATCAGGCGCTGCTTGAGGTGCTCCAGGCCGTCCGCGCCAAGGGCCGGGGACAAGGCAGCGATCAGCCCGTCATACTGGCCATAACCATTGCCGAGCCGCGCTGCGAAGACCTGGTCGGCCAGCTTTCCGGCGTCGGGTCTTGCTGTCGCGGCGATCACGCCCAGTTCAGCCACCGCCTTGTGGAAGATGCCGATGACTGTGCCGCTGCTGTCGTCGCAACGCGCGAATATGGAGTCGGCCAGGGCCAGGAAGCGCCACATCAGATCGAGCGCCAGATCGGGTTCGGCTGTCTGGACGGTTGCGGTGATGGCGCGGCGCTGGCTCTCGAGGTCTTCGACCAGGCCCTTTCGGTTCTGCCAGTCGACGAAACCGCGGGACTTGGCGATGGTTGCGAGGCGCCTGGCAATGGTGCGCGCCACCTCGGCCGGGCTGTCCTCACCGGCCAGCTCCAGCCGTAACCGGCGCTTGGCGGCTGCATGGCCGCTGCTGACCTCGATCAGCAGCGCCGCCAGGCGCTTGGCGCCCAGTGCTTCAAGGTTCTTGGCATTGAGGCTGGTCTTTGGCGGCATGGGTGCTGTGAACCTTGTTGCTGCTGATTCCGCGCTGATCCTGCGCGCCGGTCCTGGTTTCGTTGCTGTGAACCGGCGCGCATTCTGGCTGTCCCGGCGCCCGATGATCCGCCTCACCGGCACCCGCCTCGGCAGGACAGGTTTCGGGTCGGCCGGCCTCAACCATCGCGCAGCCGCGCCAGCGCCCGGCCCTGCCGCAGCAGCCCAAGCAATCGCCGCTTGATGTCGTCATAGAGCGCTGGCGGCAGCGGGCCATAGTAGATTGTCGCCGGATCTTGGCCCGGCACCAGCCTGACATCTGGCCCTGGCCAGAGGAATTCGTTCATATGGTCGAGGATTACCCAGGAGCGCTCGGTGCCGAGGCCAAGGCGCGCTTTCGTCCGCTGCAGCACCTCGACCGCGCGATCCGGCTGGGCCGGCATAAGGTGGGTGATCGGCGCGACGCGCACCAGCGTGCGCGCATCGCTCTTGGTGACGGTCAGGATGATGACCGCTGGCCGTTCCTTCTCCGCTGCAGGAGCAGGCTCGCCCGGCGTCGACCAATCGTAGACATAGCGGATGACGAAGCCGGGTTTCGGCGGCCCGCTGATCACCCCTTCATCCCGGTGTTTGGGAGCTCTGCATCCAAGGCTTCGTGTCCGGGCTCCATCGCCATACCCTCGAGCGCGCGGATTTCATCCTCGCTCCAGTCTTCGAGCCGCACGATGCGCCGGTCGCGCGCCGTCAGCCGTTCGTATTCGTCATAGGACAGCACGACGTTCTTCGGCTTGCCGTGCTTGGTGACGATCACGGGCTGGGAGAGCGCCTTATCGAGCGCGTCGCCGACCTGCGCTTCGAAGGCACTGCGTGTGAGGGTTGCGGGCATCATTGGCTCCATGAACCGAAGTAGCCAAATACGCCATATTCGCGAAATCCGCAATTATCGCGATAAGGGCCAGAAACTGTTCTGTCGGATGTTGTGCAGCGTTGGGCCAGGTTTACCCGCGCGATCCTTTTTCGAAACAGAACCTGGAATGTTCAGCAGCTCGCGCAGCTCATGTTAACGCGGCGCAGGCCCGAAGGCGAAGCGCGCTTGTCAGGTTGCGCTGTAGCGAGCCTGAGGACCGGATCGCGTCTTTGGCCAGCCTCTGAATGGGTTGATGAGTTTCAGACCGAGGCTATCGAAGGCCTTCACGTCGTCGGGTGTCTTCATTTCGTCCCCGGCAGCCCTGCCAGCCGCGGCGAACTTTGCATCTTTTCGATTATGATAACCTCCTCGCTCTCCAAGGGGGTCAGATCCGATTGTCGCTGGACACCGCAGTCAGAAGGACGCACAGGAGACACTCTCACTGTTCACGGAGGAACAGATCGGTCTCCCGCAAGCGCGGGCCGATCGGAACCACGTTCTTCGGCTTTATCGTCGTGCCGATCGGCTCATGGTCGGAGAGCACCCTGCCGCCTGGCCCCAATGCCTTTGCGATCCATGGTTTCTCCGCACCAAGCCCCCTGACAAACAGCCAGTCGATCTTCAACAGAGGCCGATCCTGCGGTTGCCAGGCGTACAGGCGTGTTGTTTCGCCCAGTGCATTGGCATCTTGCCAGTCGAAGCCAGCTTCACGAAAGACGCGAAAGGTTGGCTCAACCAGACCCGGATGCTCAAGCATCTCCGCTGCAGTCAATTCCTGGCGTGACAGCTTAAAGACATTGAAATCACCACCGATGATCATGGGCGCGTCTGCCGCAACTGTCGCCAGCGCAGCCAAGAGGCGCTGCGCGGCATCGGCGCGTGTCTGAGGGGTCGATTCACTTTCAAAGTGAACGGACACTGCCCAAAGCGAGCCGAAGGGCGCCACAATCTCGGCTGCAATCGCGTTGCGACCACCGATGCGGCGCTGCCCTTGTTTGAGATCGGAAATGTACCATTGCCCACCATCATCCAGTGGAACAAGCGCCACGCGGCCTATCGGAAAGCGCGACAGCACGGCATTGCCATGCAGACCATGCACGTTTGTCTCGCCTGCGTGCTCCGCAGTCTCCCGTGCGTCGCCAAGCGACAGCTCAACGAATTCGACGCCAAAAACATAGCCCAGACCAAGCTTACCGGCAAGATCAGCAGTTGTGTGCCGTTGGCCAGAGCGTGCGCAGCCCCAGTCCATTTCGGTGGCAAGCACGAGATCGACCTTGTACTCAGCCAATACGGCAGCCGATTCGTCGACATGCTTGCACCGCTCAGTGTTCCAGGCTGCAACAGTGAGAGCTCGATCCATCTGGGCAGCACCGGTCGGAGGCTGCACGCATTCGAGCGCATTCATGCACACCCAATCCCGCATCCAGCGGTCATTCTCGGCCTGGGTTGATGGGCCTCTGGCCGCCTCGGTGCGGTCTGCCTGAGATGGTGGCGGCAGTTCAGCCAACAGATCCGTGATGATGGACCGCATCGCGTCTTGTCCTTTGGTCTAGCATTTACCCATACCCGCCCATGGCGATCCTTGCACCAATGCCTTGCGGGGCCAGCGATCGTCGTGGACATCGACCGTCCGCTGCCGCGCCAGCGTCGCATAATCGGGCATGGCAAGATCGAGCTTCATCACCTCCTTGAGCGAGCGCACAAAGCCCTCGGTCTGTCGCAGTGGAAGGCGCAGCGCCGCACCGATGTGCAATCGCAAAACTTCGCGCATATCGCGCATCTTCGGCCTCCTTGTTGGCATCCCATCCTCCGGGTGCAAAAACCGGAACAATGAAGCCAACGATCAGGCACCCCAATCCCCCGCCAAGGTGGCCGGCATCATGTCGGAATCCCGGCCAGCTTCATCTCGGAATAAGGGTCGGGATGATTTCGGAGTCTGCACCCGATATCGGACCTTCAAGAGGTGATCGCGCTGGGCTTCGTGGAACTTGAACGGCATCGGCGAACGCGGAATGATCTGGACGTTCAAGAGCAAGGCGTTGCGCAAGCTGTTCGAGGACGGGGATGTTCGCGGCGTTCCGACCGACCAGGTCAACCGGATCGAAAACCGTTTGGCGACGCTCGACGCGTCAAGGCTGGCGGATGACATGAATATCGCGAGCTATGGTTTTCACAAGCTGGCAGGCGATCTCAAAGGCTACTACGCCGTCAAGGTGACGGGAAACTGGCGCATCATTTTTTGCTTCGAGGATGGTAACGCGCTCGATGTCGATCATGTGGACGACCTTTAGGAGGGATCGGTCATGGCCATGAAGCACCCGCCCCATCCGGGCCGGATCATCAAGCAGGATTGCCTGCCGGAGCTGAAGCTCACGGTGGGAGCTGCGGCAGAGACGCTTGGCGCGAGCCGCCAGATACTCGACAAGATCATCAATGGCCGCAGCAGCATCACGCCCGACATGGCGATCGGGTTCGAGAAGGTCTTCGGATCATCGGCAGAGACGCGGCTCAGGATGCAGTTGGCCTATGATCTGGCGCAGGCCCGCGTGCGGGAGCCTGAGATCGTCGCGACCGTTCGCCCGCTGGGGCATGCCGCCTAGGTGTATTGTCGCGTGTAGGAGCTTGAGCGCTATGAGCAGCACATCCAGCAGTAAGCCGTTTCCGTCGTTCAAGACGGACGAGGAGGCCGAACCGTTTGTCGACGAGGCGGACTTGTCGACCTATGACTTCCCGGGTTTCGCGCCGAGGCTCTGTTGCAAAGTTCCAGAGAAGGTATGCGGAGTTGGCCTCCGGCTTGGCTGCCCGGGTCAAGCGGCCTGGAGTTCGAGCTGATCAGTGATGAATTGGACGGCGTCGCCCAGCGCGCAGGGACCGAGCCCGAAGGTGCGCTCAACGAGGTGGGCTTCGCCACGCATGTCACGCGTGATGTTGAAGCCGGACGCCTGGCCTTTGCGTAGCGCCCGCATCACCGCGAAGCCCTTGATGGTGGCATAGGCTGTCTTCAGCGTCTCGAAGCCCCGTACCGGGCGGATCAGCTGCTTGAGCTTTCCGTGGTCGGCTTCGGCGCAGGCGCGCCGCCGGCAAGAACAGGGCAGAACGTCTGCTGCCTGTTTGAGCCGCGGCATGAGCCTTGCTCGGTGTTTGGCGGACGTTCAGCCGGAGTTCACCGAAGGCTGGCTAACAGGAAAAACAGAGTTTGCGTGTCCTGTCTTGACGAGCATCAGAGCGTCGTTGGCCGTCAGGTTTCGCGTGAGAAGTGCCAGCGATCCGGACGAGACGCCCCATGAGTGACGCCACGTCGACCCTCCCGCACGACAAGCCCACCGGCATGGCCAATGATCTTGAAGCCGCGCGCGTCTTCTTCGCGCTGTCACGGGGGTGGTGGACAGGCCCGACCAGGCGCAGCGCCTGGTTCTGGACCCTCGCTCTTGGAACCATGATCCTGCTCAATGTCGGGGTCAATGTCGGCGTCAACGCCTGGCACGGCTGGTTCTTCAACGCGCTCGAGAAGAAGGACAGTGCCACGGCCGGGATGGCCATCCTCGCCTTCCCGCTGATTGTCGTGGTTGTCTCTGGCGTCGGCGTGATGATCCTGAAAACGCGCGAGACGCTCCAGGTCTACTGGCGACAATGGCTGTCGGCGAAACTGATCGACATGTGGGTGGCGCGGCGGCGCTTCCAGCGCCTGTCGCCGGCGGGTCTGGAGCCGGCCAATCCGGAATACCGCATCGCCGATGACGTGCGCTGGGCCACAGAACCCCTCGTCGACTTCGCGATTGGCCTGCTGGCGGCAGTGATCACGGTGATCACCTTTGTCGGCATCCTGTGGAGCATCGGCGGCGGCCTGACCATCGGCAGCGGCGCCGGCGTGGTCACGATCCCGGCCTATCTGGTGCTTGCGGCAGTCGCCTATGGCATTTCGATCTCGTTGCTGATGCTGCTGGTTGGCCGGCACCTGCCCCGGCGCTACGCCCGGCGCAACGAGTCCGAGGCGAAGTTCCGCTTCGGGCTGATGCGCCTGCGCGATTCAGCCGACGCCATCGCCATCGGCGGCGGCCAGCACAGCGAGCGCCGCGCCATCGGCGCGACCTATGACACCTTGGCGCAGCGCTGGCTGGCCGTGATCAAGGAGCGGGTCAAGCTGACCTGGATCACCAACAGCAATGGCGCGCTTGTCCCGGTGATTCCGCTGCTGCTGGCGGCACCGAAATACATGTCGGGGGAATTGAGCCTCGGCGGCGTCATGCAGGTTGCGGCAGCCTTCGTGCAGGTCCAGATCGCCTTCAACTGGATCGTCGAGAACTTCA